>DAOTUF010000636.1:0-14288 GCA_034437495.1 Chloroflexaceae bacterium
TCCCTATCTGAACGAGGCGCACGTGACCGCCGCAAGGCGAGTGGGTTTGCTGGTTTTCCCGCCGTAAGGCGAAAAACCAGCCCAGGACGATGTTGTGGAATGGTGGAGAAAAAGAAAGGATGGCGGCGGCGCTTCCTCCACCCGCTGAAGCAGGTGGTTTCCTGCGCCGCCATTTCTATGAAAGGCGGCCAGCGCTTTTTGCCCTGGCCGCTTGTTCCGGGGCATGACCTTCCACCCCTTGCGGGTCCTCATGCCTCGTTTGCGGGCGAAGCAGAAGATGGGGAAGCGGTCGAGTCTGCGGGCTGAAAGTCCAGCGCCACCGAATTGATACAGTAGCGCTGGTGGGTGGGAGCCGGGCCATCGGCAAACACATGCCCCAGGTGCGACCCACACGTCCGGCACAGCACTTCGGTGCGCCTCATCATCAGGCTATGGTCCTCTTCGGTGTCAATCGTCTCCGAATCGAGGGGCGCAAAGAAGCTTGGCCAGCCAGTCCCCGAATCAAATTTCGTCTCTGAAGGAAAGAGGGGGGTGCCACAGCAAGCGCAGTGGTAGACCCCTTCGGCCTTCAGGTCGTAGTAAGCCCCCGAAAAGGGACGTTCGGTCCCCTTGCACCTGCACACCTCGAACTGCTCGGGGGTCAACACCTGCCGCCATTCCTCATCAGTTCTGGGTCCATGCTTATGCTTGTTCATCATCATTTCCCTTTTCTTTCCCTAAAAGAGCATCGCACTGGCTTCACGAGCCAGCCGCCGCAGGTGGCTCGCCAGTTCTTTATTTCTCCGTTTCTCCTGCTCGTCAGCCAGTTCGTTGAGCTTCCGCACAAAGTCCGCCGTGACCAGGCTCGTGTTTTGACGGAGGAGGCGGGTGCTCTCCTGGGACGTCTCCGTCATCAGCAGTTCGTTGATGAAGCGCTCTTCAGGCGGTAGCTTCGCCTGGATGACCTCCACCGTCAGGCGGTGAACCTCTTCCAGTCGGGCTGCAAAGTCTTCCTGCCCGTGCTGGCGGGCCGCTTCGATGTTGGCCGCCAGCACCATCAAGAACGCCTCGTTGAGCGCCTCGCTCCGTTCGTGCAAAGCTGCGCTGATGTCCGGGGATTCCAGCACGGCTTGCAAGGTCCGGGTGCTCTCTTCCAGCATCGTTTGTGCCGCCCTGTCCATACGCTCCACCGTTTCGAGGATGAGCGACCGTCGATGGGTCAGGTGGTTGGCCTCATCGGTCTTGCCCTCCTGCTCAAGCGCCTCAATCCAGGCCGTCCAGGACTGGAAGAACTGGTAATCGATGTGCGGTCGGACCTCGGCGACCACTGCTTCAAGGTCTTCTTCGGGTGTTGTCTTCAGCCGCTCAAACAGGTCATGTCTTTCTCCCTGGCTCAGGGGCGCATCCACATCGGTCAACCCGGTCATCTGAATGAGCTTCTCGCGGAGGTACGTCAACATCTGCGTAGAATCGTCCCGCTGCTCCTGAGCACTGGCCTCAATGAAGGCTCCCAGAGCTGCGAAGAACTCATAGTTCAGGTCGTTGCGGTATTGCTCCACCAGGCGGGACAGGCGGGCGTCATCGTCCAGCGCCTCGGCCAGCGTGCTGATAAGCTCCACCAGGTGGCGCTGCTTCTCTATCACCTCGCGGGGAATGCCGTCGGCGTCGAGAATGGCGTCAATCAGGGAGGGCAGGCTCATAAACCGTCGCGGCGTCAGCAGGTAGCCGCGAGGATGGTCGGGGGGAAGAGTTTGCAGGATGATTCCCGTGCGCTCCCCAATAATCCGCTCCTGCTCCTCCGTTCCAAGGTTCATCTCTTGCGGAATATAGACGAAGCAGAGGTGCTTTTCTGCGTCGTGGTAGACCAGCGGCGCAGCGATGAAGGTGGCGGCGTTGCAGGTGGGGCATACGGCAACGTTCAACTGGCCGGTGAGGAGCGCGTGTTTCAGGTCCGGTTGCTCATGGGCCTCAATCAGGCTGGAAAGGTGGGTCCGAAAGGCGGTCTGACACTGTGGGCAGTTGAGTTGCACCTGTTGCGGTGGGACTGGCGGCATAGCAAAGTTGTCCTTTCTATTCTCTCTGCTGGTGCGTGAGGGGGGAGGCGTGAGACCTGGAACGTGCAGACCGTGCAGACCGCGGCTCGCGTCCCGTCGAATGCTATTCGACCACGCGCACACTGCACTGGTGCGGTGCGTTAAGCCTCACGCCTCACGCCTCATCCCCGTCACTTGCCGTTGCTCATGTATTATACCGTAACTGTTCGAACCGACGGCTCGTGTTTCGGGTGAGCTTTGGGCTTGCTCCCCTCCTGACCTTCGTTGGTTGCCTCAATCCGGGCCACCATTTCCCGCGGCATCACGCGCCAGAAGCGCTCACGGAAGGCGCTCCAGTGTTCTAGAACTTCAGCCGCCCGCATACTGCCGGTCAGGTCGCGGTGCTGCTGGATGAGCACCTGAAGTTTGGCTTCGTCCCGCATACTCAGGCGGTCAAGCTGCACCAGTTCGGGGTTATGGCGCACCTCCATCAGGTTTTCCTCATCCAGGACATAGGCCACCCCCCCGGTCATCCCGGCCCCGAAGTTGTAGCCCGTCTCGCCCAGAATAACCACCGTCCCACCCGTCATATACTCGCAGCCGTGGTCTCCGACGCCTTCAACCACCGCGGTTGCGCCGCTATTGCGCACGGCGAAGCGTTCGCCTGCCCGACCAGCGAGATAGAGTTCGCCACCCGTTGCGCCATAGAGAATGGTATTCCCTGCAATGACGTTGCGGTGCCACAGGAAGGAGGGAGCGTGGTTGCCCGGGCGAATGACAATCCGCCCCCCGGCCATGCCTTTGCCCACATAGTCATTCGCCTCGCCCACCAGCGACAGGTGCATACCAGCAGCCGTGAATGCCCCGAAGCTCTGCCCGGCGCTGCCCCGCAGCCGGATGTGGATGGTGTCCGGGGGCAGCCCCTTGTCTCCATAGATCCGGCTGATGGCTCCGGCCAGCCTCGCCCCCACGGTCCGGTCGCGGTTGCTGATACTGTAGGTCAGTTCGACCGCGCCGCGCCCCGACAACGCCCCCCGTGCCTCAAAGAGCAGCCGGTCGTTCAGCAGGTCTTCGGGCGGGATGCGGTTGGGGTGGCCGTCGTGGTGCCGCTCCAGCCGTTCGAGGTTCTTGGGAACCATCAGGATGGGAGCCAGATTGAGCGTATCGGCGGTGGTGGTGTCGGGGGGCCGCTGCTGGAGCAGGTCTGGCCGACCGATGGCTTCATCGAGTGAGCGCAGCCCGAGCGAAGCCAGAATCTCCCGCACCTCGTGCGCCAGGTAGCGGAAGAAGGCCATCACCGACTCCGGCGTACCGGGGAATTTGGCCCGCAAATCCTGACGCTGCGTGGCGATACCCACCGGGCAGGTGTTGTTGTGGCACACCCGCGCCATCCGGCAGCCCTCTGCTATCATCGCAACTGTCCCGAACGAATATTCATCGGCTCCGAGCATCGCCGCAACGACGACATCGCGCCCGGTCTGGAGTCCCCCGTCGGCCCGGACCTTGACCCGCCCGCGCAGCTCATTGGCCACCAGCGTTTGTTGGGTTTCCGACAGCCCCAGTTCCCAGGGCATCCCGGCATTCTTGATGCTGCTGAGTGGCGACGCGCCCGTGCCGCCCGTGCTCCCGCTGATCAGGATGATATCCGCGTAGCCCTTGGCAACCCCCGCGGCAATCGTGCCCACCCCCGCCGTCGAGACCAGTTTGACCGATATCATCGCGTCGGGGTTGACCTGCTTCAGGTCGTAGATAAGCTGCGCCAGGTCTTCGATACTGTAGATGTCGTGGTGAGGTGGCGGGCTGATGAGCGGCACGCCCGGCGTGGTGTGGCGTATCCGCGCAATCTCCACGCTCACCTTGTGCCCGGGCAGGTGCCCCCCCTCGCCGGGCTTGCTCCCCTGCGCCATCTTGATTTGCAGTTCGTCCGCGTTGACCAGGTAGGTAGTTGTCACCCCGAAGCGCCCCGACGCCACTTGCTTGATGCGGCTGTTACGGTCGTCTCGGTAGCGCTCAATGGCCTCCCCGCCTTCGCCGCTGTTGCCCTTGCCACCAAGCCGGTTCATGGCAATGGAGAGGGTTTCGTGAGACTCGCTGCTCATCGCGCCGTGGCTCATCGCCGCTGTGCTAAACCGCTGGAGAATGGCCTCCATCGGCTCCACTTCCTCCAGGGGAATGGGCGGGCCAGCCGGCACGAACTCAAGCAGGTCGCGCAGTTCCGAGGGGGGGCGGCTCTGCACCATATCGGCATAGACGCGATACTGGGCATAGCCCGTCTGAGACAGCTTCCCCTGCGTGTCCAGCCCGGCGACGGTATCTCCATTGCGCGAATCCTTCAGCAGGACCGCGTTGTGGAGGGCGCGGACGATGTCGGGGCTGAATGCGTGCGGCTCTCCGTCCTTCTTGAACTTGTAGAAGCCGGGGTGCGGCAGCGACAGCTTTTCGTGGGAGTCCACCGGCGCAAAGACGCGGCGGTGACGCGCCAGAATATCCCGCGCCAGCTTCTCGAAGCCAATCCCACCAACCCGCGAGGGGGTGCCGGTGAAGCAGGTGTCTATCAAGGAGGCATCAAGGCCGATGGCTTCAAAGATCTGCGCCCCGCAGTAGCTTTCCAACGGGGAGATGCCCATCTTGGACATAATCTTGAGCAAGCCTTTTTCGAGGGCGTGGATAAAGTTTTGCTCTGCCTCTTCCGCCATGAGGTCCCGGGTCTCGGCGGCCATCGTCCGCGCACTGGCAAGCGCCAGGTAGGGGTTGATGCCCTTGGCTCCGTAGCCTATCAGACAGGCAACGTGGTGAACCTCTCGCGGCTCGCCACTCTCCACTATCAGGCTGACCCTCCCGCGCCAGTCGGTGCGTATCAGGTGGTGATGCACGGCGCTGACCGCCAGCAGCGCGGGGATGGGGGCCAGGTGGGTGCTCACGCCGCGGTCGCTGATGATGAGCAGCGAATAGCCATCGCAGGCGGCTTGTTCTGCTTCGTGGCACAGCCGCTCCACTGCCTGCCGCAGGTTCATTTCACCGCGGAGGTTGTTTCCTCCCTGGGCCACGGGCATCAGCGCCTTGATGGTCCGGGTGCGCAGGTGCGGGTCCTGGTTGGCGCGGATGGCGGCAAGCTGCGCGTCGGTGAGAATGGGAGAACTCAGGCGCAGCAGGTGGGCGTGCTGCGGGGTTTCGCGGAGCACGTCTAGCCGCGCCCCCAGGCGGACATACAGCGACATCACCAGCGCTTCCCGAAGGGGGTCGATGGGAGGGTTGGTCACTTCGGCAAAGCGCTGTTTGAAGTAGTGAAACAGGGGACGCCCACCCTCCAGGTCGGACAGCACCGCCAGGGGGGTGCTGTCGCCCATCGAGCCGACTGGCTCGCGGGCATCGCGTATCATCGGCTTGATGACGACCTGGACCTCTTCACTGGTGTAGCCAAAGGCCGCCTGAAGCAGCGAGATGTTGGTGATACGGGAGCCATCGTGCCGCGCCTCTTCCACCGAGATGTGCCCCTGCTCATCGGTCATCAGCGCCGCCAGGGGCACGAGGTTTTCGCGCACCCAGAGGCTATAGGGCTGACGCGCCGCCAGTTCCCGCTTGATTTCGTTGTTCGAATAGAGCCGACCCGTCCGGGTATCCACGGCTATCATCTGGCCGGGGCCGAGCCGCCCCTTCTTGATGATGCGGTGGTCTTCGAGCGGGACGACGCCGGCTTCGCTGCCGCTGATGACCAGGCCATCTTCCGTGACACAGTAGCGGGCCGGGCGCAGGCCGTTGCGGTCCAGGGAGGTGCCCACCAGCCGCCCATCCGAAAAGGTGAGCGCCGCCGGGCCGTCCCACGGCTCCATCAGACAGGCATGATATTCATAGAAATTGTGGAGGTCCTGGTCCATATCGGGGATGTTTTCCCAGGCTTCGGGCACCATCATCGCCAGGGCGTGGCGAATATCGCGCCCCCCCATCACCAGGACTTCCAGGGCGTTGTCAAACATACCCGAGTCGCTGGCTGTGGGGTCGATGACGTTGGTGAGAATGGTGGTGCTGTCTTCGGAACCGGGCGTTTCGGGGAAGTGCAGCTTGCTCTGCCGGGCGCCGGTCCAGTTGACATTTCCCTGGAGCGTGTTGATTTCGCCGTTGTGCGAGACCATGCGAAACGGTTGGGCGCGTTCCCAGGTGGGGAAGGTGTTGGTTGAATAGCGCTGATGGTAGACGGCCAGCGCCGTTTCATAGTCCGGGTCGCGCAGGTCCAGGTAGAAGCACCCCAGGTGGGTGCCCACGAGCAGACCCTTGTAGACGACGGTGCGGTGGGAAAGCGAAGGGATGTAGACATGCAGCCCACGCAGTTTGAGGGTCATTTCCATTTCTTTCCGCGCCAGAAAGAGCATCCGTTCGTAGGTCTCATCGTCAAATGCTTCTGTGCGGGTGATGATAGCCTGACGAATGCGCGGCCTGGTTTCTCGCGCCCGGGTGCCCAGGACGCGGTCATTGGTGGGGACATCGCGCCAGGCCAGCAGGGTAAGGTTGCGCTGGTTGAGCGCCCGGGCAATAATGCGCTGGCTGACCTCGGCTTCGGCGATATCCTGGGGGAGGAAGAACACCCCCACCGCGATGTCGTCCGGGTTGGCCTGAAGCCCCCGGCGTTCCAGTTCGCGGAGGAGAAGGGTGCGGGGAACCTGGGTGAGGATACCCGAGCCGTCACCGGTGTTGGCGTCGGAGGCCACAGCTCCGCGGTGGGCCTGGTTGCTCAGCGCAATGAGCGCCATCGAGAGGATGTCGTGCCCCGGCTCGCCGCTCATCCGCGCCACAAAGCCTATCCCGCAGTTGTCGCGCTCAGCCATAGGGTCATAGAGGGGATGAACTCCGTTGTGGGTTCCATTTCGTATCACGTTTCACCTTCTGCCTATTACAAAAATACGGTACCGCCATTTTGGAGAAGACTCAAACACCCCCTGGACTGCCTTCACGTCGTTGCAGGGAGTGCGAACATCTTTGGTCGCTCTATCTGGTTTCTTTTCGGTTTATTTCAGGACGTAGCTGCTGATATCAGCCTGGTCGTACCCATGTGCATGTGATGGGCCGGGTGAGGGGTGGGGAACCTTCCGCCGGCCCCATTCCTCCCTCCAGTTATTTGACGCAGAGGGAGAACACGGTACAATAGCAATCAGGACTTTCTTACGTTCCCATGGGTCAGGGCGAGATTTCGCACGGACGATGGGCGATTCTCAGGCCGGCTACGAGAGATTCTCAGGAGATGACGGTTCGAGGCATGACTTCAATCCCTGGTAGGGATAGTCGGCTCCTTATTATCTTCTTCTGATTGGGAGGTTTCCACGAGCGATCTCTCATGATAACGGAACTGAACCCCCTGGGCAATTATTGAAGTCTTGCCCCAAATATACTATGGCGCTGATATTTTGTCAAGAGAGTGGACATAATGAACCATGCTCGTTTTCTCTCCCTGCCGATATGGATGCTTGCGGGAGCAGTGGTGATGCTGACCGTCCTGCTGGCGGCGAACGGCCCCCCCACCCGCGCCGATGACGTGCTCCTCTCCCCCTTCGCCCAGGAGAGCGGGTCGGAGAGGGATACGACCCTGGGGGTGCAGGCATTCCTTGACCAGCAGCCGGGTCAACTCAAACGCCACAGCGACAGTGGGCGGCGGGCCGCTGTGGTCATTGAAGGCTCCTGCCTCGACTACGGCATCAGTCCCTACCTGCATCTGGCGCTGCTGGAGACGGTGAGCCACCTGCTCAGCGACCCCAACCCGCGCCCGGGCACGCTCAACCACCCCTACGGGTCGGCGGGGCCGTTCGGGTTTGCCGCCCAGATAGACTGGGCCAGCCGCGAACTGCGGGCCGGTCTGGGACCTTACGACCAGCCGCCCACGCTGAAGTTTACCGATGGCGTGACCATCACGCTGACGCTCGACCAGGCCCCGGAGGGCGTGGCGGTGCAGCGGTTTCTTGCCATCGGGCACACCTCGGCCGAGTGGTACGACCTGGTGACGCAGTTCGGGCAGGTGTTCGAGGACTATTTCGATAATCAACTCCCCGAATTTGCCCCTTCCCCCCCCGAAGATAAGCCCTGGGATGCCCCGACGTCGGGCTTTTTGCAGTGCCCGTGGCCGGTGGGGGTACGCGTCGTCCACCTGGCCTATTTTGACCATGCCTACCCGACGGTGGACGCTGGCTCCGACGGGAACGAGGTGGTTGTCACCTATGTGGGGCCTGCGCGGGTCCAATACAATTCGCACGACGGGCATGATTATGTGTTCCCCGACCACCCCATCGGGACGCCCATTCTGGCCGCAGCACCGGGCATTGCCTATGCTCGTACCCACCGCGGCAATGGCGTGGTGGTGCTCCACCCCGGTGGCTACGAGACGGTCTACTGGCACCTGAACCACTTTGCCCCCCGCCTCCGGGAGGTGATAGACCATTCCCGCGGGATATGGGTGGATGTGGGTGAGGTGCTCGGCACCAGCGGGACGAGCGGGTTCACCTACGGCACGCCCCATCTCCACTTTGAGGTTCGCTACCAGGGGAAGCAGGTTGACCCCTATGGCTGGTATGGCTCCGGTCCGGACCCCTGCGAGAAGTACGCCGCCTGCGAGGACCGCGGCTGGTTGTGGCACCGCAACCTGCACGGGTTGTACGATTTCACACCGCCAGAGGGCGTCCCCGACGGCACCGGGCGGGTGGGGGCTTCGGTTATTCCGGGCCGCTGGAACCTGCCACAAGCCACGGCCCTTTCGTGGCTTGCAGCGGGTTTCCCGTGATAGTGTCGTGTCGTCAGGGGCAGAGAGGGGGGCAGAGGTGCGGTCGGGGAGAGCGCAGGATGGGAGGCAGGGCGATGCTACTCCAGGTAGTCGCGCAAGTGCTGACCCACCTCGGGCTGCCGCAGCTGTCGCAGGGCTTCAACTTCTATCTGACGGGCCCGCTCGCGGGTCATCCCGAGCGCCTTACCCACCTCTTCGAGCGTGCGGTGCCGCCCATCGACCAGCCCGTACCGCAGGTTAATGATACGCTGTTCCCGCTCGCCCAGGTGGGAAAGCGCCTGGATCAGGTCATTCCGCAGCATTTGCTGCATGGCAAAATGATTGGGGTTGGCCGTCTCCTCATCGGACAAGAAGTCTCCCATCGTATGGTCCCCCTGGTCCCCAATGGGTGTTTCCAGGGAAATCGGCTGGCGCGAGGCATCCAGAATGCGTTTCACCCGCTCGACCGGCAGGGCCAGCGCAACGGCAATTTCTTCTGGCTCCGGCTGCCGTTCCAGCGACTGCGCGAGGCGTTCGGCAATGCGCTTGATCTGCCCCACCGACTCGCTCATATGCACCGGCAGACGGATGGTCCGGCCCTGCTCGGCAATGGCGCGACTCACCGCCTGGCGGATCCACCAGGTGGCGTAGGTCGAGAAGCGGTTGCCGCGGTGGTGGTCGAACTTTTCGACGGCTCGCATCAGGCCGATATTGCCCTCCTGAATCAGGTCGAGCAGGGACAGTCCCCGCCCCGCATACTTCTTGGCAATGCTCACCACCAGCCGCAGGTTGGCGCGGATGAGGTGGTGCCGCGCCTCGGTGCCCCGGGCTACTTCGCTCTCAAGGGACCTTTGAAGATGGGGATTGAGCGGCTCGTCTGAGGCCAATCGTTGGAGGGCTGTCTCGCCCCGCTTCATGTTCTCGCCAAGCTCAAATTCCTCGCTGGCAGACAGGAGCGAAACCCGCCCGATTTCCTGAAGATAGTGCTGGATAGTGTCGAGAGCGGGCAACTGTCCCGCTCGCTCTTCTTCCAACTCCAGCGGAAGCGCTTCCGCGCCGGCCTGCTCCTCATCCTGAGCAAACCTCGGATCGTCAGAAATCTCGAAGGATTCGGTCCCGTCCGCAGGATGCTCCTGTGGCCTGTCCAGTTCCTCTTGTTCCCATGGCGTGACGACGTGTTCGAGCATACAAAGGCTCCTGATAGCTTCGCCAGATGATAATGATAACAGCATAGCGCGGCTCTACCCTGTTGGAAAAGCCGCGCTCTCAGTATCCTGATTCCCCTGATGATAAATCGTTGACGACCCATCTTGTGAGACTCCCCATGCATAGAGTATAACGCGGACTTCTCGTTTTGTCAATAGACTTTGCAGTAGCCATGCCCTCCCACCTTGCAAGATTTCCCCTCCCATGATACTATTGAATTATAATAGTATATAAAAGCCTTTTGTTACCAAAGTTCTGGTCAACGACAGAGCAGCCCGCGCCGCTCCGGACCTGGCCCCGCCACTCCGGACCATAGAGGCGCAGAAGCAGCCCCTCCCGACCAGGGTATAGTCCGTTTACCTCGGTTCAACGGTGACGGTTTCGGTGGTCCGACACCCGGACCACCCCAGAACAGGCCCTCTCCGCTGGAAGATGGGGAACGCCTGAAGGTCGCTTTTTTTCGTCACATCTCGCAAGTCCTGGAATATACACCAACCTGATTGCGGGGTTGGTTTGTCACCGGTCGGTTGTTCGATTTTTCACAATACCCCCCCCATAGGGGATAGGGGAGGTCCAGCAAGTCGTGCTACAATAGCGAAGAGGGATACGATAGTTTCGATAGACTTTTTTGTAAGAAACTCCCGGTCATGGGGCTATGGTGAATGATAAAAGGCTCCCATGACCCTGAGCGCACAGGTGGAGGAAGACACACTATGGAACCAGTGTACAAGGATGTGTTAATTATCGGCGCGGGCATCACCGGCATGCAGGCGGCGCTCGACCTGGCAGATAAGGGCTACCAGGTCGCCATTGTCGACAAAGAGGCCAGCATCGGCGGCGTCATGGTCAAGCTCGACAAGACATTTCCCACAAATGACTGTTCAATCTGCACCGCGGCCCCCAAAATGGTCGAAGTGTCGCGGCACCCGAACATCGAACTGTTCCCCTATTCCGAGGTCGAGCAGGTCATCGGTTCGGAGGGCAACTTTCACGTCTCAATCTGGAGGCGCACCAACTACGTGGACCCGTCGAAGTGTACCGGCTGCGGCGACTGCGCCTCCGTCTGCCCGATTGAAGTGACCAACCGCTTCGATGAAAAGCTCTCGCAGCGCAAGGCCATCTACATCCAGTTTCCCCAGGCAGTCCCCTCAATCTATACCATTGACTACGAGCACTGCGTGGGGTGTGGGGCATGCGACCGTATTTGCGAAGCCGGGGCTATCTCCTTCCTGAAGGCATCGCAGGAAATCCGTGTCGAGGTGGGCAGCATCGTCGTTGCCACGGGCTTTGACGTGCTGGAACCGCTGGAACTGCGCCGCGAGTACGGCTATGGCAAATACCCGAACGTGATTACTGCCCTCCAGTATGAGCGCCTCCTCTCGTCGTCGGGGCCGACGGTGGGCAAGGTGCTGCGCCCCTCCGACGGGAAGAAGCCGCGGAGCGTTGCCTGGATCCAGTGTGTCGGCTCCCGCAGCAAGCAGCACGGCTTCCCCTACTGCTCGCGCATCTGCTGTATGTACGCCACCAAGGAAGCCTCGATTACGGTCGAAAACAACCCCGACATCGAGACCTCCATCTTCTATATGGACCTGCGGGCCTATGGCAAAGACTTCCAGCAATACTATAAGAAAGCCGAAAAGATGGGCGTGCAGTACGTTCGGAGCCGCCCCTCGAACGTCTACGAAAACCCGGACCGGAGCATCACCCTCGTCTACGAGGACACCCTGACGGGCAACGTGGAAGAACAGGTCGTTGACCTGCTGGTGCTCTCCACCGCGGTCGTCCCCTCGCCGGGCAACGCCAGACTCGCCAGCGTCCTGGGCATTGAGGTGGACGAAAACGGCTTCTTCCTCCAGAAAGACATCCTGCTGGAGCCGATGAAGTCCACCCGCGAAGGCATCTTCATTGCCGGGTGCGCCCAGGGACCCAAGGACATCCCCGACTCTGTGGCGCAGGCCAGCGGCGCAGCGTGCAAGGCGGTCATCCCCATCAAGAGCCGCGAGCGAACCGTCCGTCGGGAGGTACCCCCGGAAATCGACGTGAGCAGCGAAAAGCCCCGGGTGGGCGTGTTTGTCTGCAACTGCGGCAAAAACATCGGCGGGTTCCTCGACGTGCCAGAAGTAGCCCGCTACGCCAGCAGCCTCCCCAATGTCGTCTTTGCCGAGCAAGACCTGTTTGCCTGTTCGGAAGATACTCAGAAGCGGCTCAAAGAGGCCATCAAGGAGCACAAGCTAAACCGTATCGTGGTGGCCGCCTGCTCCCCCATCACCCACGGGATGCTCTTCCAGCAAACCTGCGAGGAGGCCGGTATCAACCGATACCTGGTGGAGATGGCCAACATCCGCAATCAGTGTTCGTGGGTGCATTCGGACAATCATACGCATGCGACGACCAAAGCCAAAGACCTGGTAGAGATGGCCATCTCCAAGGCCATGTACCTGCGCCCCCTAGCGAAAAAGCGGGTCGAGGTGACGCGAAGCTGCCTCGTGATAGGCGGTGGCGTGGCGGGCATCAAGGCGGCGCTGAACCTGGCCGACATGGGCATAGACGTGTACCTGGTGGAGCGGGAAAAAGCCCTGGGAGGCAAGCTCAAAGACCTGCATACGCTCTTCCCCTCCGACCGGCTGGCGGCGGATGTGCTGAACCCGCTGCTGAAGTCGCTGGAACTGCGGCGCAACATCACCGTCTTCACCGACACCGAGATTGCTGACATTGACGGCTACATCGGCAACTTCAACGTGCAGTTGGTGCCCGGCGCGGGTGGGCCTCCCCGCCACATCACCACGGGAACGATTATCGTCGCCACGGGCTTCCAGGAGATAGACCTGACCGGCCGATATGGCTATGGAGCACACCCGAACATCGTCACCCAGTCCGAGCTTGAACAGCGCTTGCAGGCCGGCACCCTTGGCAAGCCCCGCACCGTCGTGACGCTGAACTGCGCGGGCGCAATGGATGAAGAGCGCCCATATTGTTGTAGAATAGGATGTGGAGTTTCGGTCAAGAACATCAAGCTGATACGGCAGGAAGCGCCCGGTGCCCGCGTCTTTCTGCTCTACCAGGACCTTCGCATGTTTGGCAAGCAGGAAGAAGAATACTTTTCGGACGTGCTCGACCACGTGAACCCGACCCTGATACGGTACACGGTGGAACACCCCCCGGTGGTGAGCGTGCGAGATGGCAAAATCTTCACCATGGTGTTTGACCCGATGATGCACCAGAACGTCGAGATTGAGACCGACCTGCTGGTGCTCACCGCCCAGACCCAGGGCGATATCCACACCTCCAGGCTCAAACAAATGCTGAAGATTGCTGCCGATACCAGCGGGTTCTACAACGAAGCACACGCCAAGATACGCCCCCTGGACTTCGCCACCGAAGGTGTCTACCTCTGCGGCTCGGCCCACTTCCCGAAGAACCTGCCCGACGCCATCGCACAGGCGGAGGGAGCCGCCTCACGCGCTGCTATCCCGCTGATGATCGGGAGCGTGGAAGTTGAGCCAATCGTGGCCGAAGTCAACCCCGCGCTGTGTGTGGGCTGCGGGATATGCACGACCATCTGTCCCTACAACGCCATCCACCTGGACCCGGAACAAGGCGTTGCGATGATTACCGATGTATTGTGCAAGGGGTGCGGCGCGTGTGTTTCGGCGTGTCCGTCGAGCGCATCGCAGCAGCGGAACTTCACGGACGGGCAGCTTTTCTCCATGATTAACTCAGCCTGGGGAGGAAAATAAGAACCAATGAACCACCAGTTCGAACCAAAAATCATGGCCTTTCTTTGCAGCTGGTGCTCCTACACGGGGGCAGACATGGCCGGGGTCGGCAGGATGCAGTACCCGGCCAATATCCGCATCATTCGCGTCATGTGCAGTGGCCGAATGGACCCGCTCTTTGTGATGAAAGCCTTTGAGACCGGAGCCGATGGTGTGCTGGTGTCGGGGTGCCACCCCGGTGACTGCCACTACACTACTGGCAACTACTACACGCGGCGGCGGTTTGCTGCGCTGCGCAAGCTCATAGACTTCCTTGGTATTGACAACCGACGCCTGAAAGTGACCTGGGTCTCTGGCTCAGAGGGAGCCAGGTTTTCCGAGGTTGCCCGCGACATGACCAGGGAGATACGGGAGCTAGGCCCCCTGAGCCTGGTAGCCCCGGTGGGAGTGAGCTAGGCCAGACCTGAACCAGAAGGCCCGGAAGACAGGAGGGTACACGTATGGGACCAACCACGACCTGGGAAGAACCTGTAGCCGTTGAGATCGACTATCCCGAATCAGACGGAGAACCCATGGCCGAAAGTGACTTCCAGCGCAAACCGCTGACCTATGCGG
>DAOTUF010000637.1:0-1939 GCA_034437495.1 Chloroflexaceae bacterium
AAACCGGTAGATGTTGTCGATGAAGAGCAGCACGTCGCGGCCCTCGTCGCGGAAGTGCTCGGCCATCGTCAGCGCGGTCAACCCCACCCGCAGACGGGCACCGGGCGGCTCGTTCATCTGCCCGAACACCATCACCGTCTTGTCCAGCACCACGGTGTTTTCATCAATCCGCGATTCGGCCATCTCGTGAATCAGGTCGTTGCCCTCACGCGAGCGTTCCCCCACCCCCGCAAATACGGAAAACCCCGACTGCTCCTTGGCAATATTGGCAATCAACTCCTGGATAATGACGGTCTTGCCGACCCCGGCCCCGCCGAAAATCCCCGTCTTGCCGCCACGGGTGAAGGGCGCAATCAGGTCAATCACCTTGATGCCCGTTTCGAAGAGCCGTGCCTGGGTGTCCTGCTCCTCAAAGGAGGGGGGCAGGCAGTGGATGGGACGCACCAGGTCGGTCGTCACGGGGCCTTTCCCATCAATCGGGTCGCCCACTACGTTGAAGACCCGACCAAGCGTGACCGGACCGACCGGCACTGTGATGGGCTTGCCGATGCTGGTCACTTTGACGCCGCGCTGCAACCCATCCGTCGAACCCATCGCCACGGCCTTGACTTCGCCGTTGCCCAGGTGTTGTTGCACCTCGCACACCAGCCGCTCATTGTCCTCCAGCGTCACCACAATAGCATCATAAATATCAGGCACCTGGTCTTCCGGGAACTTCGCGTTGATAACAACCCCGATAATCTCGCTAATCTCCCCTGTTGCTCCTGCTGCCATGCTTTTCTATCCTTCCATTCGATCCATTCGATTCGATTGAGAGTTGTGCGGTTCAATTTATCGGTTTGCGATTATTCTTGCATTGCCGCCAGCGCGTTGGCTCCCGCAGCAATCTCGCTCACCTCATTGGTAATATTGGTCTGCCGCGCCTTGTTATACGAAAGCGTCAGGTCGCGCACCAGGTCCTTCGCATTGTTGGTGGCGTTCTGCATGGCCACCATCCGCGCACTATGCTCACTGGCAATATTTTCGAGCACCGCCTGATACAACAGGACTTCCACGTAGCGTGGCAGAAGGTCCCGCAGCACTTCTTCCTCACCGGGTTCGTAGGTATAGTCAACCGGCAAATGGTGCTCTTTGACCGGCGGCTCGACCGGAATGAGTTTTCGGGTCACGGGGCGCTGGTTCAAGGTGTTGATAAATTCGCTAAAGACGACGTAGACCTCGTCGTAGCGTTCTTCCTGAAACCCCCGAATGACGTTGATAGCCACCCCGAGCATCGCCGCCAGTTCGGGCCGGTCGCCCAGGTGCGTGGCCTCCGAGACCACATTCTGGTAGTAGCGGTTCATGAAGTCGCGGCCTTTTCTGCCGATGGCATGCACCTCGACATTGCGGCCTTGCTCGCGCTGGTCGAGGATGAAGCGCCCGGCGTGCCGCAGTTCGTTGGAGACGAGGCTGCCGCACAAGCCGCGGTCTGGCGACACCAGCACCAGGGCGACGTTCCGCACGGTGTCCCGCGCTTCTAGCAGCGTCCCGCGCCGCGCACTCCCGACCATGCGGTCCATTAATTCGCTCATAATCGCGACCAGGTGGTCCACATAGGGGCGCGTGGACTGCACATTGCGCTGCGCCCGGCGCATCTTCGACGCCGAGACCATCTCCATGGCTCGCGTAATCTTGGCAACGTTTTTGGCCGAACGAATGCGGCCACGAATCTCACGGGTACTTGCCATGTATTCCCTCTCTCACGGCTGCTTGCCTTCAGGCGCGGAAGCCCAGGAGCTTCAGCCCTGGGAGGAAGCGCCAAGCTTCAGCAGCTTCAGCCCATTGCCGAAGCCATACGGGTAGCCCTACCCGGCTTGGGGCTGGTTTTTCGTCTTACGACAGGAAAACCAGCAAACCCACTCGCCTTACGGCGGTAAGGTGTGCCTCGTTCAGATAGGGA
>DAOTUF010000638.1:0-10590 GCA_034437495.1 Chloroflexaceae bacterium
TCTCATCGCCCGTCATCAGCGTTCCAGGGAGCCTGGCTTTCGCCCGCTGGTGCCTCTGGGAAATACCGTTTCCGCATCTCGCTCCTTTCTCTCGTGTGCCTAACGAGCACTCCTGCTCACTTCTGGGTATCTTTTGCCTATCTAGCTATACCTCCTTTCCCTTCTTTGCAATCCACCTGACAATCGCCTGCGGTTTTGTGAAGCACGTCTGTGCTTGGACGGCACGTTCCGTAAGATCACCTGGTAGTGTATGAGTCACTCCCAATTATAACCGAGATTGGCAAAAATGGAGTCACGAATCGGGGAATTGCGTCAAAATTTTGCATAGACAGTCATAGCGCACCTTATGGTATAATAGTCAAGCCTGTAGGGTCCCATAGCCCCGAACCGCTGTGCGGTCGGGGTGCAATGTGAGCTTTTCTTTTGAAGGAGGAAAAGAGAAAAATGCGTTGGCAAGTCCGAAAACTGCTCCCGGCCTGTCTGGTCGTCATCATTCAACCCGTGCTGGTCAATATCGTCCTGGCAACCTCAGTCACCCAGTTGTACGATATCTCCCCCGAGGATTTTGCTCCCCTCCAGTGGTGGCGCTATGTCCTCTTCACCCTGGTCGGAGCCATCGGAGCCATTGTGGTCTATGCGGTGCTCCCCCGCTATAGCAAAAAGCCCGTCCAGACGTTTCACATCATCGCCCTGGCGGTGCTGCTGCTCTCCTTTGTGCCCAATCTCCTCATGCTCTCCAACCCGGAGATGCCCACGGCTGGCGTGATTGGCCTGATGCTGATGCATATACCGCCCTATGCGGCGAGTGTCATTGCGCTGCCTGTCTGGGGGAGCGAACCCAAAGAAGTCCCGGAGGAATATGGCAAGAAGCGGCGCAAGAAGGGCAAGAAGACCTCCCTTTCGATTGAGAAGACCGCTTCAATGTAGGTTCCTGGGGGTCGGAATATCATTGTGCTTACCCCGTTGCGCGTGCGGCTTCTCTCTCTGAACCGGGCGGAGCCGCACAGAGGTGGGGAGGTGGTTATGCATAGCTCCATGGGATTGATAAGATTGGGATAATGTCCGCACCTGTTTTCTCTGCTTACTCCTACCGCATGCCTGCCGAATGGGAGCCGCACCAGGCGACCTGGCTCTCCTGGCCGCACAATGTGGAGACCTGGCCCGGCCTCGACCTGCTCGAGCAGGTGTTGCCCGCCTATGCCCGGATGGTCGAGGTTCTGGCGCGTTCGGAGACCGTCCATATCAACGTGAATGATGCGGCCATGGAGGAGCAGGCGCGGGCGCTGCTGCGGGATGCGGGCGCGGCGGGGGCAATACAATTCCACCACATTCCGACCAACGATGCCTGGTGCCGCGACCACGGGGCTATCATGGTCATAGTCATGGTGCTGGCCTCGCCCGTCCCCGGCCCCGGTCATTCCCAGACTGCATTTGCTCCCACGCTGGTGGCGATTGACTGGGAGTATAACGCCTGGGGGGGGAAGTATCCCCCTTTTGACCTGGACAACCAGGTTGCGGCGCGTATGGCGGAGGCGCTTGGTGTGGAGCGGGTGGCGGGGGGGATGGTGCTGGAAGGTGGCTCGATAGACCCCAATGGGGCGGGGGTATTCCTCACCACTGAGGCGTGTTTGCTCAACCCCAACCGCAACCCCCACCTCAGCCGTGCCGATATTGAGCAGCGGTTGGGGGCGATGCTCGGTGCAGAGCAGGTCATCTGGCTGTCGCAGGGCATTGCCGGCGATGATACGGACGGGCATATCGATAACCTGGTCCGCTTTGTGGCGGCGGACACGGTGGTGGCAGTGGTCGAGGAAGACCCGTCTGAGGTGAACTATTTGCCGTTGCAAGAAAACCTGGCCATCCTGCGCTCCTGGCGCGACCAGCGTGGGCGGCCCCTCCGGGTCATCGAACTGCCCATGCCCCCGGCCATTACCTGGCAGGGACAGCGCCTCCCGGCCAGCTATGCCAACTTCTACCTTGCCAACCGGGTCGTGCTCGTGCCGTTCTACCGCCACCCCCATGACGAACGTGCCCGGCAGGTGCTCCAGGAGTGTTTCCCTGACCGCGAGGTGGTGGGCATCGATGCGACCGAACTGGCCGCCGGGTTGGGAGCGTTCCACTGCCTGACGCAGCAAATCCCCGCGCTCCCGAAGCGCTGAAATCATATCGAAAATCGAAGAAGGAGTGACCACCAGATGTATGGACGTATGTTGAACCCCACGGCCATCACACCAAACCTGAGCGTGGTGGACCTGGTAGACCAGTTCTTGCTGGCCTACAACGCGGCTCGCCTGCGCGAGGCGTGCCACCTGATAGCGCAGAAGGTGCTGGACCCGGAGGCCGATGTGACGGTGGGTATCACGCTGTCGGGGGCGCTGACGCCCGCGGGACTGAGCTATGCTGCCCTCGTGCCCCTGATTGAGGCTGGTTTTGTGGACTGGATTATCTCGACCGGGGCCAACCTGTACCACGATATGCACCGGTCGCTCGGGTTTGACCTCTACCAGGTGCAGCCCCAGGTAGACGACGTGGAGCTTCGCAAGCAGAATATTATCCGCATTTATGACATTATCTTCGAGCAAGACGTGTTGTTCCAGACCGATGCTTTTTTGTATCGGTGCCTGGAGCAGCCGGAGTTTCAGGGGCGCATGAGTTCGGCGGAGGTTCACTACCGCCTGGGGCGCTACACGCTTGAGCGCGAACGGGTGTTGAAGACGCCTTACCGCTCCATCCTGTCGGCAGCCTATGAAGCCGCCGTTCCCGTCTACACTTCCAGCCCGGGCGACTCGACCATCGGGATGAATATGGCGGCGCTGAAGTTTGCGGGCTATGAAGTTGGCTTCGACCCGGAGGCCGATGTGAATGAGACCACGGCGATTGTCTACCGCGCCAAGAGCCAGGGGGGAAGGAGCGCGGTGGTCGTGTTTGGTGGCGGAAGCCCCAAAAACTTCGCTCTCCAGACGGAACCTCAACTCCAGGAGGTGCTTGGCATCGAGGAGAAAGGGCACGATTACTTCGTGCAGTTTACGGATGCTCGCCCGGATACGGGGGGGTTGTCGGGGGCGACCCCGCAGGAGGCGGTGAGTTGGGGCAAAATTGACCCCTCGCAGATACCGGACACGGTGGTGTGCTACATGGATTCGACCATTGCGCTGCCCATCCTCACGGCCTACCTGGTGTCGCAGTGTGCGGTGCGTCCTCACAAGCGCCTGTATGAGCAGCGGGAGGGGATGCTCCAGGAGTTGGCGCGGGTCTACCAGTCAACGTGGCAGAAGGTTCGCGCCCGGTGGAAGGAGGGGTGAGTTATGTCTTCCCGTCCTTCCCTCCCCCACCTCGCCCGCCTGCCTCGCCAGGCGATTGGCGTGCTGTGGAAAGAGGCATTCTATCGTCATGTGGGGTTCTGGGAACATCGCTCCGGTACCCGCTCGGTCCTGCCCCATGTTCCTTTGCCTCCTGCGCATCTGCGGGCCCGCATTGGCAGCGCCACCAGCATCGGCAGCTTCCTTTCCATCGGCAAGACGACCTGTCAGAATATGAGCGATGCCCTGGAGCGCATCGGAAAGCCCCTGCACTCCTTCCGGGCTATCCTCGATTTCGGGTGCGGGTGTGGACGAACGCTAGTGTGGGTTGCCCGCTGGCATCGGGAGCAGCAGGGGACCGACCAGCACGCGCCCGGGACGCCGCGGACGCTGCTGGCGGGAACGGATATTGACGCCAGCGCCATCGCCTGGTGCTGCCGCCATCTCCCCTTTGCCGACTTCCAGACCAACGGGCCGCTGCCGCCCCTCCCGTTCGCTCCCGCCACCTTCGACCTGGTCTATACCATTTCGGTCTTCACCCACCTGAACGAAAAGCAGCAGGGAGCGTGGATGTGTGAATTGAGTCGGGTTCTCCAGCCGGGGGGCATCGCGCTCGTCACGGTGCTCGGCTACGACGTGTGGCAGCACCTCCCCTCCCACCACCGCACCACGCTCCAGGAGCGGGGGTTTCTCTTCGTGGGGTTCGATGTGCGGCACGACCTCTTTCCCCAGTCCTACCAGACGGCCTATCATAGCAGAGACTACGTCGAGCGCCTGTGCTCGCCCTACTTCACACTCCTGGACTATCTCCCCCGCGGAGTCAACCACCATCAGGATCTCGTGGTGCTGCAAAAGCCCTGACCCTTGTCCTTGTCCTGGGGATGGGTTGTCTTGTCCTACAACCCAAACCCCCTACACATCCAGGTTCTTCACCTCCGTCGCGTGGGTCTGAATGAACCGCTTGCGCGGAGCCACCTGGTCCCCCATCAGCATCGTAAACGTTTCGTCTGCCTGCTGCGCATCCTCCAGCGTCACCTGCAAGATAATGCGATTTGACGGGTTAATGGTCGTCTCCCAGAGCTGGTCCGGGTTCATCTCCCCCAGACCCTTATAGCGTTGAACATCCACCTTGGTCGTGGGGGGGAGCTGCATCATATACCGCTCACGTTCCGTGTCCGAATACACATACACCTGCGTCTTGCCATGCTTCAGCCGATAGAGCGGCGGCTGAGCAATATACAGGTGGCCCTTGCTAATCAGGGGGCGCATATAGCGGAAGAAAAAGGTCAGCAGCAGCGTGCGAATATGGCTCCCATCCACATCCGCATCGCACATCAGGATAATGCGGTGGTAGCGCAGCTTCTCCAGGCTGAATTGTTCCCCCAGTGCGGTCCCGATGGCCGTAATGAGCGCCTTGACCTCCTCATTCGACAGCATCTTATCCAGGCGGCTCTTCTCGACGTTGAGAATCTTCCCGCGCAGCGGCAAAATCGCCTGAAACCGCCGGTCACGTCCCTGCTTGGCGCTGCCTCCGGCGCTGTCGCCTTCCACGATAATCAGTTCGCACCGCTCCGGGTTCGTATCGGAGCAGTCGGCCAGCTTGCCAGGGAGCGAAAACCCCTCCATCGCGCTCTTGCGGGCCGTCTCGCGCACCTTCTGCACCGCCAGGCGCGTACGTGCCGCCGAAATCGTCTTCTCGACAATGCGCTTTGCCTCGGCCGGGTTTTCCTCCAGCCAGGCGGTAAAGGCATCGCTCAAGACGCTGTTCACGGGCGCAGTCGCCTCCTGACTCACCAGTTTTTCCTTGGGCTGGTTATTGAACTGCGGGTCTTCCAACTTCACGCTGATGACCGCGGTCAACCCCTCCCGCACGTCATCGCCTGTCAGGTTGGCTTCGTTCTCCTTGAGCAAATTCTTGCTGCGGGCGTAGGTGTTGATGACGCGGGTTAACGCCGTCCGGAAGCCGGTCAGGTGGGTGCCGCCATCCGGGTTGTTGACGTTGTTCGCAAAGGTGTAAATCGAGTCGGTGTCGTAGGACTCGGTGTGCTGCATGGCAATCTCAACCGCCACATCATCGACCGTTCGTTCCACATAGAAGGGCTGCTTGTGCAGCACGTGCTTATCTTTGTTCAGGTGGCGAACATAGGAGACAATCCCCCCCTCAAAGTAGAAACTCACCTCTTTGTCGGTCCGCTCATCAATGAAGCGGAAACGCAGCCCCTTGGTCAGGTAGGCCATCTCGCGGAAGCGCTGCGCCAGGTGGCGAAAGTTGTAGTTCAGCCCCTCCTTGAAGATGGTCACATCGGGCAAGAAGGTGATGGTCGTCCCCGTCCCCTCGGCAGGGCCAACGTCTCGCACCGGACCCTGGGGTTTGCCCGTCCGATACTCCTGGACCCACAGCTTGCCGTGCCGCCTGACTTCGGCCCGCATCCACTCCGAAAGCGCATTCACCGCAGACAACCCCACCCCGTGCAGACCTGACGAGACCTTGTAGCCACCCTTCCCGAACTTCCCACCCGCGTGGAGCAGCGTGGTCGCCAGTTCAAGCGCCGAAACCTTCTTCTCAGGATGGATATCAACGGGAATACCCCGCCCATTGTCTCGCACGGTGACAGACGAGTCGGCCCGAATGATGATCTCAATGAAGTTGGCAATGCCAGCCAGCGCCTCATCAACCGAGTTATCCACCACTTCGCGGATCAGGTGGTGCAGCCCGCTGTTATCCGTCGTCCCGATATACATACCGGGCCGGCGGCGGACTGCTTCAAGCCCTTCCAGAACGGTGATATGGCTCGCACTGTAGGTTTCTTCTGTTTCCATTGTGGATACGACTTCATCCCTTGTCATAGCTGCACCTTTTTTTCTTCGGATACGTTGGTTGTCAGACGATCAGCAACCTGAAACACCATCAAGCAATCAAGCAATCAAGCAATCAAGCAATCAAGCAATCTCACATAACGGAGCTACCCTGATGCTCCCGGTGTTCTGCGAACCAGCCGCTCGCGGTAGAACACCAGCCGGGCAGCCGCCAGTCCGCTCCCAATATAGGCGCTGCCCACCAGCGCCATCGCCAACCCCACCGGGGTCTGGGCCAGCGCCGACCAGACCACCCCCAACCCCGAGGTAATCACCATACTGAGCACCACCAACCCCAGGGCGCTGAGCAGATTGTGCCGAACCAGGCGAAGGCTCCGCAGCAAGGCCTGCACCGGCCCCACCCCGCTGACCATGAGCGCTTCAATGCCAAAACCGGTCGAGACCGAGAACCAGAACCAGAGCACGAACCACCCCAGAAAGACGGGGATGGTCAGCAGCGGGAGCTTCAGCACGATGAAGATACTCAGGACGAGCGCAGGCAGCCCGGCGGCCAGAACGCCCACCGCCAGCAGCAGCACATAGCTCACGATGCGTATGGCCACCACCAGCACCGCCCCCACCGATGGAGATGGAGATGGGATACCCCGGGATGCTCCCTCTTCACCGTTGGTCGTGACAGCGCGGGTCAGTCCCACCAGAAAGAGGCTGCTTGCCAGCAGCGCTGCCAGGTTGATGACCAGCGCCGACCCGAGTACCCCGCCCAGGCTCCGGACCAGGATGGCGTGCTCACTCCGCAACCCGCCCTGATGCAGAACCCTGTTCGGCAAAAGGGGAACGAAATGCAACACCGCCAGTGGTTGCCGCATATCGGCGCTCTGGAGCGACCCGACGAGATACCTTTGATGCTCAGGGTTCCGCGAAATGAGCGCCGCCACACGAGCAACCTGGTCGTGGTGAAGGCTGAAGAACGGAGCAAACGACAACCGCACTCCTCCCCCCATCAAGACATTCATAACCACCGGGATCATCAGGACCCACAGGCGTCGGTTCAGAGCCGCATACCCGGCACTCATTATGGTCAGAAGCGTCGGAGGAGCGGGACTATGGTGGCGATCTGGCATGGAGGAATGGGAATGGTCAGGTCACATAAACGTTCGTTGTTCCCTGCTATTATACCATACACGCGATACTATGGCTTCTCGGAGAAGGAAACGGTACCGTTATGGCGCTTGCCAGTCCTCCCCTTCGTGCTCAGTCGGGTGCAGGAGCGGTTCCAGGATTTGCGCCCGCCTTTGCGCCCGGGCCGCTTCTTCCACACGCCCCTGCTCCTCGTAGAGGCGGGCCAGCAGGGTGTAGACCCGCAAATCGTCCCGGGTCTGTTGCAGCAGGGCAAGACGTGGCTGGAGCAACCCCGGCAGGCCGATGCGATGGAACGCCCCATAGCCATAGCCCTCCAGAGCAAGGTGGGGACGGACCGCATGCTCCAGGGTGGCGACTACCTGACCCGTCCGGTCTTCGCCTTCGGCCAGCAACAGCGCCGCGTGGAGCAGGGCGGCGTGGGCGTCGGTCGTAGCAAACGCCTGGTGAGCAGACCGCAGCGTATCCGCCGTATCCAGCGCATAGCGAGCCTCCCCGTATTGACCCAGGGCGAGGTGAACTTCGGCCCGGTCATACCAGACCAGCGGGTCGGAGGTGCTGAGGGAGGTATGGGTGTCGAGCAGGTCAAGCGCCTGCCCCGCCTCACCCTGCGCCAGGAGCATCTGCACCTCCTCGTGCAGGGTGAGGGTCGGGGAAATGGGTCGGGCTGCGGTGCGGCACGCGAGGCTGCGCCGACACGCCGCCATATCGGGCGCGTACGGTTCGCTGGCAAATGCCCGCTGAAAGAGCACCTCTGCTTCGTCGGGTCTCCCCTGCGCCGCGGAGCGGTTGCCCAGGAGCAGCGAGGGCAGCGCCCAGTATCGCGCATGGGGGAGCGCAGCAGCGCGTTCCAGCAGCGCTTCTGCCTCCTGCACCCTCCCGGCCTGGTCCAGCAGCGCCGCCGCATTCAGCAGGTTGGGCACATAGTCTGGCTCGACCTGGAGCGAGACGGCATAGCTCTCCAGCGCCCGCGCCAGAGCCGTCGGGTCGCCCTCTGCTCCCACCGGCGCAGCCAGTACACTGTAGGCATAGCCCCGCTGCCCGTAGTAGAAGGCAAACCAGGGGTCTGCGGCAACGGCGCGGTCCATCCGCGGCGGCGGGCCAGTCTCCCTGGAGTGCCTGCACCATCCCATCGAACATGGCCTGCTGCCCCACTCCATGGCGCAGAAGCACGACAACGAGCAGGGCAGGAGCCACAAGAACGGCAGCCGTCCAGCGCGACACCCCGCGAGGTCCCCCCCGCAGCGCACCGGCAGCGGAGATGCCGCACGCCGCCAGCACCACCACCACCAGGTCATTGGTGGGCATCTTGCCAATCATATCCACCAGCGAATGGACGAGAAATCCGCTCAGAGCCGCGCATACCCCGACCAGCGTCAGAAGAGCTTGCGGCTCGTCTTCCTGCCCTCGTGGGTGGGGGGAGCAGGAAGCGGTGTCGGCGGGGGCACGGTCCGACCAGAACCAGAACCAGGACCAGCGCCACGGCGGAGAGCGCCACAATGCGCGAGCAAAGGTAATGCTCCCCGCCAGAATGAGCCAGGCCAGCGCTCCCACTCCCACCAGTCCCAGGCTCCCGAGCGTCTCCACATAGAGGCTGTGGGCATAGCTTGGCGACCAGAAGCGCACCGACGATACCTTGCGTATAAAGGCCCGCGCATAGGTCAGGGGGCCGCTGCCCGTGAGTGGGTGCGCGGTGAATTCATCCCACGCCACCGACCAGAACAGCAGCCGACTGCCACCGGCTGCTTGCAGGCTGCGCCCCGAACTGAGCGTGAACGCTGGTCCGGAGGCCACTGTATCGGTCTCTGACGGCCCCTGAAGCGCGGTCAGCAGGTCGGGGCCGCGCAGCAAGAGCAGAAACAGCCCGACATAGGCCAGCGTGGTGCCCCAGACCGGCGCGGTCTGGCGGAACCAGGTGCGCCAACCCGTGCGCCAGGGCAAGCCCCCCCGCCACACCAGCAGCCACCCCACCAGGAACGTGGTAGCGGCGCTGGCAGCCACCCACCCGCCCCGCGAGCGCGTCCAGAAGAGCACCAGCACGAACCCGCCGAGCCAGAGCACCCACCCCGCTCGGGCTATCCGCGTGCGGGACCGGGCCAGCCGCAGCACGGCAAAGGGAAACACGAGGTTCAGGGAGCCTGCCAGGAAGTTGGGATGGTCAACTACCCCGAAGAGACGATGTTCCAGGAGGAAGGGGGGGTAGCTGTCAGGATGAGCCTGCCACTGCTCCCAGTAGTACGTTCCCTGGGTCCACAGCCCGACGCCTATCAGGAGCGTGGCCAGCCAGAGCAGCATGCTCACAAACGTCTGGGCCTTCCAGCCCGCCAGCAGCATATCGCAGACGAGGAAGAAGCCGAGCACCAGCACCAGCGTGGTCAACAACCCGTCGAAGCTGCGGCGCGGGTCAACCGAAAAGCAGGTCGAAAGGGACGTAGAGCCGAGGAGCGCCAGCAGCGGCCAGGTCAGCGGGGAACGGGGCAGGCCCTCCCGCCGGGCGAGCTTCCAGACAGCCCACAGACAGAGCACGGTGAAGGCGGTGGCCTGGATGGAGAACACATAGGGAGGAAAAAACCGCCGGTAGCCCCACCAGGAATAGAAGAATAGCAGCGTGCCGGGGATGAACCAGCGAAAACCGTTCAGCAGGTGGGGGAGCAGGACGAAGTTGGATATCCTGGGCAATCTCATAGCTGGTATCACCTCTCCCGCTACTGCTGAAGGAAGACGAGCGTTGCTACCGCCCAGGCCAGGAGGGTCATCGCCACGAGCACGAGATGGAGCGGGTGGGCCGTGAGCAGGTCCCGTGGGCGAAACGCCAGGAACGAACGGAGGGTCATAGTCCTATCCGGGCCAGGAGGCGATGGAGATGGAGCGGGGAGGGAAGAGGATGGTAGAGACCAGCACCCTCCCCAGGCCAACCCCGCCACGATTGCATAGAAGACCAGCGCGCCATTTTGTGGGGGTGGCACATCTACCAGCCCCTTGACCGCCACGGTCACGACCATGGCCCCGGACGCGAGGAGCAATAACCGCTCGTGGGAATGGGGAGGTGCAGCCCACCACCCCCGCCACCCTATCCAGCAGGCCATCAGTGCGAGCACCAGAAACGCTCCCGTGCCGATGATGCCCAGTTCGCTCAGGAAGGCCAGGTAGACATTGTGGGTATGGGGTGGGGTGTAGACCCGGTTCGGGGGTGCCAGCGCGTCGTAGCGAGCTGGATAGCCGCCCGGCCCCGCGCCCAGGAGAGGCCGTTCCGCAAACACGAGCAGCGCACGTTTCCAGAATACCTGACGACCCATCGGGTTCGTCAGGCTTTCAAGCGTTTCCTCAAGGTCCTGTT
>DAOTUF010000639.1:0-14824 GCA_034437495.1 Chloroflexaceae bacterium
GGGGCAGGGGCGCGAAAATGTGAAGCGGTTCTTGAAAGAGAACCCGCCGCTCTCCAAAGAAATCGAAACGTTGATACGGGCGCAGGCTCTAGCGATTCCGACGGTGTCGCCCGATGAAGCCAGCCCCGATGGAGAAGAATCGGATGCAGGAGCAGACGAAGAAGCCGTCTTGCAGGACGAAGAAGCGTAGCGAGGACCAGCGTGGCTGATATTTCCTATCTGGGGCACGCTTGCTTTCGTTTACGGGGGCGCGACGGGATTGTCCTGTGCGACCCCTACGACCGTTCGGTCGGCCTCGATATCGGACGCCCGACCGCCCACATCGTCACAGTCAGCCACGCCCACCCCGGCCACAGCCATACGGTGGCTGTTCGCCCGGTGCGCGACCAGGTGTTCCAGATAGAGGGGCCGGGCGAGTATGAAGTCCGCGGAGTTTTTATCACGGGTGTCCGAACGTACCACGACAAAGACCAGGGGGCAACCCTTGGCACCAACACCGTCTACGTCATCCGCCTGGATGACGTGATTTACTGCCATCTGGGAGACCTCGGGCACGACCTCACCCAGAGCCAGCTTGAAGACATCGGGAACGTGGATGTGCTCTTTGTGCCGGTGGGGGGTGGCGAAACCATCGGCCCCGCTGAGGCGGCGGGGGTTATCAGCCAGATAGAGCCGCGTGTCGTTATCCCGATGCACTATGCTATTCCGCACCTGCCCGAGCGGGGGTTGGCTCCCCTGGAAGCCTTTACGGAGGAACTGGGGGTCAAAGACAGCTCCCTCCAGGAGAAAGTCAGCCTGTCTCCGTCGAGCCTGCCCGCGGAAGGCACCGAAGCCCGGATTATCCTCATGCAGCCAACCGTAGGGTGACAGGCAAGGTGAACCACGCCCGTGCAGGTCCGAAACCCGGTCATACTCTCACCATCGTGATAGGGGGACAACCTGTGACAAAAGAACGGGGTATCGCCGTTCTTATAGGTAGCATTGTCTGGGAAAGAACACAGAACCCTGGGGGACAGGTTGCTGAGACTGGAAGTTCGGGGCGACTATCCGGAGGAGTGTCTATACCTTGTGGCTGGCGCTCCTCCCAGGTGAGGGTATCTATACCTCCTTGAACTCTATTCAATACGATGGTACGATACAGGTTTCTTTTTAATCTTCCAGTAATCAAAAACGGCCTGGATACTCCTTCAGTTCGTCTATACTATATCTGGTCCTATCCGAACCTTATCCAATCCAATCAGAAGCCTGGTCCAGTGGGGAATGGATGCGGGAAGGTGGGGGATTGAGGAGCGTTTGTGGCACTGGCTGTTTCAATGTAAACGAAGGAGAGATCAGGAGCATGACGAAATACATTTTTGTCACCGGCGGTGTCGTTTCATCGGTAGGAAAAGGCATCAGCGTTGCGGCTATCGGACGTCTGCTCAAGAGTCGGGGGTTGCGGGTATCCATCCAGAAACTTGACCCCTACTTGAACGTAGACCCCGGCACCATGTCCCCCTACCAGCATGGAGAGGTCTTCGTGACCCAGGATGGAGCCGAAACGGACCTGGACCTGGGGCACTATGAACGGTTCATTGATGAGCCTCTGACGCATCAGTGCAGCGTGACCACCGGCCAAATTTACTCATCGGTTATTCAAAAAGAGCGGCGTGGTGATTATCTGGGCGGGACTATCCAGGTTATTCCCCACATCACCGACGAAATCAAGGCTCGCATTACCGCAGTCGCCCAGGTGTCGCAGGCGGATGTGGTGATTGTCGAGGTGGGCGGAACGGTCGGAGATATTGAGAGCCTCCCCTTTATGGAGGCCATCCGCCAGATGCGCAAAGATGTGGGCAAGGAGAACGTCGTCTATATCCATGTGACGCTGCTGCCGCACATTGGCACGACGAACGAACTCAAAACCAAGCCGACGCAGCATTCGGTGATGGCGCTGCGCGGCGTCGGGATCAATGCCCATGTCATCCTGTGCCGGGCCGACTATCCCATTCCCGAAGAGACCCTTGAAAAAATCTCCTTCTTTACGGATGTCGAGATGCGGGCGGTCATTCCTGTTCAAACGGTCGATTCTATTTATGAGGTGCCGCTCATGCTGGAGAAGCACGGCCTGGGTGACTACCTGACCGACAAACTGGGGCTGGAAACGCAGCCGCCTGACCTGAAGGACTGGCACGAACTGGTGAAGATGATCAAGCGTCCGCGGCGCAAGCTCCCGGTGGCGCTGGTGGGCAAGTATGTGGAACTGCGCGATGCCTACATCAGCGTGGTGGAGTCGCTGCGCCACGCCAGCCTGCACCAGGAAGTAGAGATTGACCTTCGCTGGATTTCGGCAGAGCACCTGGAACAGGACAATGCGCTGTGGCTGCTGCACGATGTATACGGTATCGTGGTGCCGGGGGGGTTTGGCGACCGCGGCATCGAAGGTAAGATTCGCGCAGCCGACTATGCCCGCGCCCGCAATATCCCCTACCTGGGGCTGTGCCTGGGGATGCAGTGTGCGACGATTGCGTTTGCGCGACAGGTGCTCGGGAGCCGGGCGGTCAACAGCACCGAGTTCGACCCGGACACGCCCCATCCGGTGATTGACCTGATGCCCGACCAGCGCGATGTCACCGAGAAGGGGGGCACCATGCGTCTGGGCAACTATCCGTGCGTCCTGGTCCCTGGTACGCGGGCTGCGGCGGCCTACGGGCGGGAGATGGTGGTGGAACGCCATCGCCACCGTTTCGAGTTCAACAACGCCTACCGCCACACGTTGGAACAGGAGGGGTTGTTGGTGAGCGGGCAGTCGCCGGATGGTCGCCTGGTCGAAATCGTGGAACTGCGGGACCACCCCTGGTACGTGGGCAGCCAGTTCCACCCGGAGTTTCTCTCTCGCCCCAACCACCCCCACCCGCTGTTTCACGGCTTTGTCAAGGCAGCGGCCCAGTTGGTGCGGGAGCGGGAACGAGAGCGCTACGCGACTTCGCAAAACGAATCCCACGAACCCAACGGGAACCGAGCCAGAACGCTCCTGGTCCGTGAAGCCTTCCGATGATGAGATGATAGGATCGGTCCCCTGGTGATGTCCAGATGCGGGCATCGCTGCGCTGAACGAAACCAACGACGCTGAGCTATGGTGCTCCTCACCACACCCTGCCCTCCTCTCCTCTCCTTTTTCCCCCTCCTGCGCTGGCGGGAGGGGGATTTTTTCCTGCTCCTGCCCGCTCTCCTCCCTACTGCACGGTCAGGCGGTAGCGGGCGGGTTCTCTCGTGAAGGGTGTCGTCCCGATGACTACCAGCACCATTTGCTCATCTTGCTCATCTGCTTCCAGCGTCAGGGCCGCGGTCGTACGGGTCTGGTCCTGGTTCTGGTCGTCGGGGGAGGGGGGAGCAAGCGGCAGCGGCTCGACCCGGGTGGGGCCATCGCTGGTCGTCCGGACCAGCCGCAGCTCCCACTGCTGAGGGAGGTCGCCATCTACCCGCACAAACCCGCTGGCCTGCCACCCTCCGTCCCCCTCCTCCACGTCGTCCTGGTAGGAACAGGGGGCGGTGTCCTCGCTGTGGCACAGGCGAATTGTGTCAAGCAGCATCCCCGCCTCGCTAATCGCTTCGTCGCTGATTTGCCAGAAACGCACCAGGATACGCGTTCCTGCGAAGGGGGTGAGGTCTATCGCCTCTTCAATCCACCTTCCGCGCTGGCTGCGGTCTGTGTCCACTCCCGGATATCCGCTCAATCCCGTCCACCCGTGGCCATAGTTGGCTCCCTGCGGGTCGGCGCTGGTCGTATGGCGGCCTTCCCGCGTCTGCCACGTTTCGCCGCCATCGGTCGAAACCGACACAAAACCGTAGTCATAGGTGTGTTCCAGTTCATACCACAGGCGAAACCGCAGCACAGCGGACTCAACGTCTCGCAGGTCGAAGGGGCGTGTCAGCGTGGCCATACTGTGGTCGCCGCGCCCGCTCCACCAGGCATAGGTCCCCTCGGGACGGGCACCCACCAGGCTGACGGTGGTCGTTCCGGTGAAGGTCAGCCACCGACTCCCCGCGGGGAGGGAGAGGTAATCTACACCGAACTGATGCACGGTGCTGCTGGTCTCACCCATCTGCACCTGTGCTGGCTGCACAACGCGGGGGAGGGGGGGAATGGTTCCCTCCGGATGGGAGGGGTCGGAGAGGTAGGCGTAGCGTCCGTCGGCCACCTGCGGGTCGTCCAGCAGGTTGGCAACGGCCCAGTCGCCCACGAGCGTGCCGAAACTGGTGATATCGGGACGATGGGTGGCCGCCTGCGCAACGAAGGCATCCAGGTTGTTGCTGGCATCGGCGCGGATGAGCGTGGCCAACCCGTCTGGATGGGCGTAGTGGCGGTAGATGTAGCGCATGAAGAGGTTGGCGGCTCCGTAGTGGGCGATGGAGGCAGAGGGCGAGGCTCCCCAGGCGGTCAACTGCGTATCGGGGTTCGACAGGTAGCTCTGGGCAAACCAGCTTTCGCCAAAGCCAAGCACGTCCTGGTTCAGGGTGGCGCACCCCTCATTGAACCAGGTGGCGGAACGCCGCTGCTCGTTCCAGTGGATCATGTGTTGAAACTCGTGTGCCAGCACCGAGAGGTAGGAGGGATGGTCGGGGGGGATCTTCATGGTGAACATTTCCCGTTCGTTGCTGAAGCGGTTGGCGCTCTGCGGCACGGAGTCGCGGGGGGAGAAGTAGCCGATGGCGCTGTCGCCGTCTCGGTGCGTGTGCAGGATGGTGATGCGCGGGTCTCCATCCACGCCCGGCTGCCATTCGGAGCCGAACCGTTCGCGGGTGCGGGGGTAGATGGACTGCTCGAATGCGTGGGCGGTCTGTTCGAGGTCTTCCTGGTCAACGTCAAACCCCTGTTCCACGTACATCAGCGCGACCGGCCCGGCGTAGCGCAGTTCTGCGGTGATGATGTCGTTGCGGTCGTGCGCGATGTTGCTCACCCAGAACGGTTGCACCTCCCCGACCGATACCTCCAGCGGTTCGGTTCGGGCGACGGTCCGGGCGGGTTTGCCTGCCAGCGCGTGCGCCAGCGCCACCCGGTCAAGCGGCTCGCGTGATGCGGCCCGGAGCGCTTCCAACTCCCCCCTCTCTCGTTCTCCTTCTCCCTCTTGCTCTTGCTCTTCCTCTTCGGGAGGCTCCGGGCTGGCTGTGGGGGTGAGCGTCCGGGTAGAGGGGGAGGCAGAAGGGGGGGAGGTGGTGGGTGAAGGGGATGAGGATGCTGGCTCTGAGTGGCAGGCCGCCAGCAGCGTGGCCACGAGCGCCAGGGCCAGGGACAGGACCAGGGCCACGACTATCGGCGTACCCGGAGGACCAAAGGCTTTTCGCGTTATTGGCACCATCCGTATGACTCCTTTCCTGCGACTCGCCCCTGGTCTGCCTGTTCACTGGCGGCGCGGGTTTGCCGCAGCATCTCAAAAAGGAGCACGCTCCCGGCCACCGCTGCGTTGAGAGAGGCCATGCGCCCCTGCATAGGGATGGTGATGCGGCTGGTCGCCAGGCTGCGCCCCTCCGGGCCAATCCCCTGCGCCTCGTTGCCGATGATGAGCGCGACCGGCTGCTGCCAGTCCACCGTATCGTAGGGGGTTTCGGCCTCGGCGTCGGCGGCGTAGACCCGCGGAACGCCCTGCACAAGGTCGCGCACTTCCTCCCACGACCGGGCGAGGTGCAGCGGGACGAAGAAGTGGGCCCCCATCGCGGCTCGTACCACCTTGGGACTGTAGACATCGGCGGTGCCCGGGCTACACACCACCTGCCCGATACCCACGGCCTCTGCCGAACGGAGCAGCGTGCCTACATTGCCCGGGTCCTGCACTTCGTCCAGCACCAACCAGCGCGGGTGGGTCGGCGGGAGGTCGGGCCAGGGAGCCACCGCAACGACCCCCTGTGGGGTCACGGTCTCGGCAGCCGCGCTGATTACGCGGGAGGTGGCTTCGTGGCTCTCCGGGAGCAGGGCAAGTTGTTTCAGGAGACGCTGCCCCATCTCGGTGGCGGTCAGTTGCTCGGGGGCGTAGAGGACCAGGCGGAGAGATAGATTGGCGGCCAGCGCCTCAGCGACCAGCCGCACTCCTTCAAGAACAAAACACCGTTCGCGGAGACGCTCCCGGCGGTGAGCAACCAGCGAACGGATGTATTTCACCTGCCCATTCGTCGTGCTGGTAATCACAGATGCTTGCCTTCAGGTGCGTGAGCACCAGGAACTTCAGCCCTGGGAGGAAGCGCCCCGCTTCAGCGGCTTCAGCCCATTGCTGAAGCCATACGGGTAGCCCCACCCGGCTTGGGGCTGGTTTTTCGTCTTACGACCGGAAAACCAGCAAACCTTCTCGCCTTGCGGCGGTCAGGTGGGCCTCGTTCAGATAGGGAGGCTTGTCGGGTTGGCCGCACGAGCATAGACCGTCTGCTTGTTTAACGACCAACGAGAGGGCCTGGGACTGGCACCCCGCATCCCAGGGTCTCGTGACCTCCCTATCGGCTGCCCCATAGGGCAAACTGGTCAACGTCGGCTTACGGTGTCCCGCAAGCCCAACCCTTCAGGGTTGGGTCGTTGACGGCATCGCAGCTTTGACCTGGGCAACCACATCTCCAAACGCGTCGGGGTCGCGCACCGCCATATCTGCCAGTATCTTGCGGTCCAGGTCAATCCCCACGAGCTTGAGGCCGTTGATTAGCCGGCTGTAGGACAACCCGTGCAGCCGGGCCGCGGCGTTGATCCGCTGCACCCAGAGGCGGCGAAAGTCGCGCTTGCGGTTGCGGCGGTCGCGGTAGGCATAGGCCAACGACTTCATCACCGCTTCGTGCGCGACTTTGAAGTGGCGGCTGCGGCTTCCGCGAAAGCCTTTGGCCTGTTCCATAACTTTTTTGTGGCGCTTGCGCACCATCACCCCACGTTTGACACGAGCCATAGTTCTTTATCTTTCTCCAGTGCTTTGCGTTTCTCTTCCTGTTACTTTACCCCATACGGAAGGGCTACCTGCAAGTGGTTCTTGTTGGTCTCCGAGGTGGGGAGCATTTTGCCATACATCCGGCGCACGCGCTTGGCGCGGTTTCGCTTGAGGCCGCGCCCCTCCTTCGCCTGAAGAATCTTCCCGCTCCCCGTAATCTTGAAGCGGCGGTACGCTCCTTTATGCGTCTTCATTTTCGGCATACTATTCCATCCTATGTTTTATCTTCATCTTCGTCGTCTTCGTCGTCTTCGTCGTCTTCGTCGTCTTCGTCGTCTTCGTCGTCTATCTCGTCGTCTTCGTCGTCTTCGTCGTCTTCGTCGTCTTCGTCACCTTCGTCACCTTCGCCGTCTATCTCGTCGTCTTCGTCCACATCGTCTATCGCATCATCATTATCATCGTCGTCATCATCATGGTCATCGTCCAGCGTTTCCCCACGCAGGTTCTGCTTTCCATCGTCGCCTGGTTCTGATTTCGTCTCCGGCTCCGTTCTGGCAGATGCGCTGGTTTCCTGCTTTTCCTTCTCCTGTTTGCTCTTGCCCTTCTTTTCCTGCTGAGCACTCTTGAGCGTTTTGGCATTCGGGGCCAGCACCAGGGAGAAGGCCCGGCTCTCCAGGGTTGGTTTTTGCTCCACGACTGCGATATCGCGCAGGGTTTCGGCAATCTGGTCGAGCATCTCGCGCCCGATGTTGGTGTGGGCCATCTCGCGTCCGCGAAACCGCAGCGTAAACTTCACCTTGTCGCCGGAGAGCAAAAACTTCCGTGCCTGCTTTGCCTTCACCTGAAGGTCGTGGGTATCGGTTTTGGGTCGCAGGCGGACCTCTTTCAATTCCACCTGCTTCTGGTGCTTCCGTGCTTCGCGTTCCTTCTTGCTCTGTTCGTAGCGAAACTTGCCGTAATCCAGCAACCGACAGACCGGGGGGGTTGCGTTGGGCGCAACTTCCACCAGGTCCAGGTTGTGGTGGTCCGCGAGTTTCAGCGCCTCCTGAATGGGGACAATCCCAACCTGGTCGCCTTCGGGTCCAATCAGGCGGACTTCGCGGGCCCGGATGCGATGATTGATGCGATAGCGATCTCTGCCTCTCGGGGGGCTACCCCTTCTCGTTTTATCCAAACGATCCTTCCCAGTATACTCCAAGGCCAGATAGAGTTATAGAATGCTACCAGTATAGCGTTGGACGGGGGTTTCGTCAACCCACCCGCTGCATCTCCGCGGCAACTCGCTGCCCCAACTCGACGGCATAGTTCGTGCCGCGGTCCCAGGGGTAGACCTGGCTCATACTGGCAAAGTAGAGATGGGGCAGCGGTGTGACCAGGGAGGGGATAAACCGGCTGTGGTTGAGACCCACAATCGGTTGGGCGTACGGTTCACGGTGCAGCCACGTATCCCGTATCCAGTCGGGGCGGAAGTTCGGGTTGACCCGCGCCAGCGAGGGAACAAAGCGCTCCAACAGCGCTTCCTTGCTCAGGTGAAAATACTCGTGGTCGGGGGGGAGGTAGTCCCCGCAGTAGACCAGGTGGTCTCCCCCGTAGTGTTCCGGTTCGATAAAGTTGGTGTGTTCGACCAGTGCGAGGAAGGGGAACTCCTCGCGCTGCATACCCTGCATCCAGTAGTAGCCATCGGTCAGACGGTGCTTCAGGGCAATGGTCAGGGCGATGGCCCCCAGGGACTTCAGCGTGGTCAGGTTCCCCAGGTAGTCGGGGGGCAGGGTGGGGGCGAGGCGGGCGAGCAGGCCCGGCGAACCCGTCACAATCACCCGGTCGGCGGGGTGTTCTCCGCGGTCCGTGGCGACCATCCACCCCGCCTCGCTTCCGTCGGGCGTTCCCGCTTCGCGGGGGGTGAGGCGCTGGACTGAGGTGGTCAGGTGGACTTCTACGCCAAGGTGCTGGATAGCCGCCCGCAGCGCTTCGGCGAAGCCCTGAAACCCGCCCTCGTAGTAGCCCAGTTTGAACGAGCGCGACCGGAGCCGCGCCCAGAGCCAGGCCATGTTGACCTCGTCGGCGTAGGGGCCGAATTTGTTCTTGAGCAGGGGGGCCATAATCGTCTGGTAGGCCGGTTTGCCCATCCAGCGCTCGGACCAGGCCACGGCGGTGGTCGCTTCGAGGTTGCGCCAGTTTTTCGTCACATATTTGAGATAGAAGCACGCCGCGCCAAACCGCACCCGCTCCAGAAAGGGGATGCCGGGAAATCGCAGCACCGCGAGGGGGCCGTCGATGGGGGAGAACGCACCATTCCAGAAATGGGCCGTGACGCCCTTGCGAAAAAAGAGCTTCTCCTCGTAGCCAATCTCGCGGGTCAGGGTGCGGATGGCCGTGTCCCCCTCGAACACGTGATGATAGAACCGCTCAAGTGGCCATTCCCACCGCGGGTCTCGAAACCCGGAGGCCAACCCTCCGACCTGCTCCGCTCGTTCGTAGATGGTCACGCGATGACCGCTTCGCGCCAGGTCGTAGGCCGCGCTCATCCCGGCAATCCCCGCGCCAATGATTCCGATGTTCAAGAAGATACTCCTGGTGTTGTTTCAGCTTCACGTGGTTCGTCACGTGGTTCGTCTTCACGTTCAAGCGGTTGCGTTTCAAGCGGCTGATTTTCAAGCGATTCGCCTTCTCTGGTCGCCCGTTCGATGTCTTTCCAACTGATACTCTCGCGCAGCATATAGTAGGCTCCGAGCAGGGTAATCGGCAGCCACAGCGCCACGTGCAGCACCAGGGTGTAGCCGGTGGCTACCGCGTGCCCCACGTTGAACTGTTTGAGCACGGCAATCCCGGGGGCGTCGAAGGTTCCCACATACCCCGGCGACGAGGGGATGGTGGTGAACAGGTTGACGACGGCGGTCATCAGCATCAGCACCGAAAACGGCACATCCAGGGGGAACGCATGCATCACAAACCAGTATTTGGTGGTTTCGGTCAGCCATATCAAGGTGGAGGTGAGAAAGATGAGCGCCATTTCACGCGGGCTGCGCAGCGATTGAAGCCCCTCGATGGCGTGGTCAAACAGGTCGTGGACCTTTGGGCGAAGCGCTTCGGGCAGCACGCGGTTGACCCCCCATGCATAGAGCAGGCGGATACGTTCGGGGCGAGCGGCAATGACGAAGAAGACGAGCAGCGCCAGCCCGAACAGGCCGCTAAAGACCAGCACCATGTTCTGGTAGACCGGGGGCAGGGGGGCAAAGGGGAGCGTGACGAACACAAAGAGCAGCATGACCAACCCGTCGAAGATGCGCTCCAGGATGGCGGTGGTGAGCGATGCGCTCATCGCGACTCCCTCCTTGCGCCGCAGCACATAGCTCCGCAGGACCTCCCCGGCCCGCACGGGGTAGACGTTGTTGCCCATATATCCGATGACCACGACCGGGAAGAGGCGCATGGTCGGAATGGGCTTGATGTGGCGCAGCATATAGTGCCAGCGCCAGGTACGCACCAGCACCGCCACAAAGTAGACCAGCACCCCCGGCACAATCCACCAGTAGTTTGCTTCCCCGAGCGTCTGCCAGAAGCGTTCCAGGTCTAGCCCGCGCAGAGCAACCCAGAGGAACACCACGCTGACCAGCACCCCGACCCAGAATTTCCAACTACGCACCTGTCCCACCTCTTTTCCTCATTGAATGCTGCTATCCCCCTGCTCATCTGAATCTGATGTGAGGCGGTTCATTACACGTCACCTCCTGGACGGGATTCTCCCTTGCCAGGAACGAACAGATATGCTATACTACAACAAACAGACGTTCGTTTTTTTGTTGTCCGCACCGTCTCCCAACGACGCAACTACCTCCCACGAGCGCAACGAGACGAGCAGCGATGCACCCGGAGAAAGGGGCTACCATGGCAAGGTATCGAACCAGGATTGTCTACGACCGCGAGGTTCAGGAGTTCGCCATGTACCTGGATGGTGAACTGGTGGGCTTTGCCCGCACCCCGCGGGAAGCGGAAGACACGCTTGACCAGCTTATTGGCGAACTGACGAACGACCAGTATCTTCGCGAGGCCGCTTGACGCTCTCCCCGCTCATCATCCTGGCCCGAAGTCCGGGTCAGGGTTCAAGGACTACCCCCCCCGGTCGCAAGACCTGGGGACGCAGGCCGGTGCAGCGAACCACCGTTGACGGAACCCCCCCGGGCGTAACTCCGCCATCCAGGATCAAAGACAAACGGTCGCCAAGCTGCGCTGCCACTTCGTCGCTGGTGGTAGCATCGCTGGCCCCGTGGCGGTTCGCGCTGGTTGCTGCCAACGGTTGCCCCAGGGCGCGAATAAGCTGGCGCAGCCACGGATGGTCGGGGATGCGCACTGCCACGCTTTCGCCCCCGGCCAGGAGTGCGGGGGGGAGGTGGAGAGCCGCGGGGAGCACCAGCGTCAATGCCCCGGGCCAGTAGCGCCGGGCCAGGTCGGTCGCGACGGGGGGGACCTCCTGCGCCACCCGGTCCAGGTCGCTCATATCGGCCAGCAGGACCGGCAGGGCGAGGTTTCGCGGACGCTCCTTGATGGCATATAGTTGGAGCACGGCGCTGGGGTCCAGGGCCGTTGCTCCGATGCCGTAGACCGTATCGGTAGGAAACGCTATTGGCAGACCTTCCTGCAAGCGCTCCAGTGCCAGCCGGGTTGCTTCAGGAGCCTCAATTGAGAGAATAATAGATGCGCTCACGATGCGCCTTTGATGTTCAAGGTCGTGTAGATGATGATGGCCAGCAACCCGCTCCCCAACAGGCCATATTCAACCAGCAGCGACCGACGGAGGGTCCGGGTGGCGTGGTGCCAGAGCAGGCTCACGGTCAGGTAGAACATAATGCCCAGAAGTGCGCCCCCAGAGAGGGCGTGCGCGGGCCAGTAGTTCAGCGCCCACGTCATTTCCCCGAGCAGCAACCCGACCATCGCTGCGAGGAGCAGGTTCCCTTTGCGCGGGGTCCACTGGAGCACCTCGAAGGCCAGGAGCAGACCGACCGCGCCTATCAATGCGGCGGCGTAGAGGGTCCGAAACCGCGCACTGTAGACCGCGCTGAAGCATATCCAGGCCACCAGGTAGGTGACAATGTGCAGGACCAACCGCGCCCGCTGGTGGGTTGCTGGCTGGCGGTCAAGGGCATAGAGCTGGCTGACCAGCACCACCAGGAGCGTCCCGCCGGCGGCGACCAGGGACGCAACAAAGGCGGTCCCCGGCATCTGTTCGTGGAACACCTGAAACAGCGCAAACGAACCGATGATGCTGAAGGAGGGGAGGATCCAGAAGCCCGGGGCGAGGTCCACCCTGGCGAATCCCAGGTTCAGGGTCGGGAGAGTGCGCGTCTGCATCGAGGGGTGCCCCCGGGCCAGGAGGTCTGCGCCGGTGCTGGTTATCACCACCAGCGCGGCAATCAGCACCCATGACACGGTAATCGTCGGGATATCCCCCCCGAGCTGTGCCTGGAGAATGTTGGGGTTGATGTCAACCACCAGCACGACGGCCAGACCAATGACGATGACCAGCACCAGGGAGGCAATCCGGTCATAGCGGGGTGTGAAGGAGGTCATCTACCCCTCGCGCTCCTCCTGACGCTGGAGTTGCTGCGCTCGCTGCTGCTGTACGTAGAGGGGAGGCACCCCGTACATGGCCCGCTCGGTGTCGGTTGTCTGCTCTTCGATGTTGCCGAGCGACCACCGCCCCCCTTCGCGGATGATTTGCGTCCCGAAGTGTTGGGGTCTGCCGACCGACAGCAGCCAGCGGTCCCGGGCCATCGCTTCGAGTGTCCAGGCCCGCATCTCGCCCATTCTGGCCGAGCGGAAGGAGAGCAGGCGCGATAGCTCATAGTGTCGGGAGCGTTCGCCATACAGGAGCACCAGCGCGGCGTGGAAGTGGTCGCGGGAATCCTCGATAGCTCCTTGCTCGTAGAGGGTCAACACCCGCTCACACCGGCGGCGCACGTTTTCAATATCCGAGCCGCCAACCTGGGACTCAATCGTTTCTTGCGCCATCCGAGCCAGTTCGTCTTCCGGTTCTAGAAACGGATCTTCCATCATCTCTTCATCCATCTGAGTCCCCCTTTCTTTTCCTTGCGGTGGTCGCCCATCTGCCACAGATGAACCACCTCCTCACTAGTGGCATTATACCACAGCCTGCCGGGGGGCATCGGCTCGAAAGGCACGGATTCCTCTGGCTTCCCTCCGCACGCCTTTCTTCCCCCTTCTTGTCTTACCCACCGGGGGAGATGAGTGGGTGCTTGCTGGTGCGGGTCAGCACCTCGCACCCGTGCTCGTGCAGCAGCACCAGGTCTTCGATGCGAACCCCACCCCACCCTTCGAGGTAGATACCCGGTTCGACACTGAAGACATTGCCAGCCTGCAAGGTCTGTTCTTCACTGCGTCGGAGGCGCGGCCCTTCGTGTATGTCGAGGCCAACCCCGTGTCCCAACCCGTGCCCGAACTGCTCCCCAAAGCCGGCGGCTTCTATCACCTCTCGGGCGAGGGTATCGGCTTCTGCGCCGCTCATGCCCGGGCGAATACCCGCCACGGCCCGGGCCTGCGCCTCCCATACGGTCTGGTAGATATGCCAGAAATGGGCGTCTGGTTCGCCCAGAACCACCGTCCGTGTCATATCGGCGTGGTAGCCCCGAAAGCGCCCTCCCATATCAATCACTATCGGGCGACCGGTCCCGAGGAGGTCATCGCTTGTTTCCGCATGGGGGAGGGCGGCGTTGGGACCGGCGGCCACGATGATCGGAAAGGCTATGGCCTCTGCGCCCCGTTCTCGCATGGCAACTTCCAGCATCCAGGCCGCCTGCCGTTCGGTCTGGTCGGGCCGGAGCATCGGCAGGACCGCTTCAATTGCTGCATCGGTGATGGCAATCGCCTGGCGCAGCAGGTCCCGTTCGTCGGGGTCCTTCACCTCGCGCAGGGAGGCTCCCAGGTCGTCCACCGGGTGGAGCGCGGGGGGGGCATCGCGGTCGGCTAGCTCTTCGAACGCTTCAATCAGTTCGTGGTGTTGAGCCACGGTGACATGGTGCGATTCGAAGGAGAGTGCCTGGAGGTTCATGTCCTGGACGGTCGCGGCCAGGGCTTTTGGGAGCGGTTCTTCGCTGCTCGTCTCGCGCAGGGTGAAGTGGGGGGACTGGCGGGCAACCTGCGTCCGGTAGCGGAAGTCGGTGAAGATGGTGGCGGTATCTCTGGTTATCAGCAGCGCCCCGGCCGAGCCGCGGAATCCGCTGAGGTAGCGCCGGTTCGCTGCGGAGGTGACGAGGAATGCCTCGATGGTCTGCTCTTGCAGGAGGCTGCGGAGCCGGGCCAATCGTTGGGATAATCGCTCATTTTCATGGTCTGTCATCAGTTCTGTATCCTTTGATTGCTCATCCAGATTGCTCATCCGGGCCACACGCTCCATTTGACAAACCTCTGCATCGCTTCTATGATGGAAAGGATGAAGAAAGGTCAACCTATGGAGGTGTCTTTTTGAAGATCAAGCGAAAACATAAACGATTGTACCGCGGAATTTTGTTCCTGATTGCAATCCTGGTGATTCTTGCTCTGGTGCTACCCACCTTTATGATACCACCAACTCCGACCCCTGTCGCCCCCTGATGTTCTCTGTCCCCATCGTTATCGTTAATCGCTGCTCGTTTCGTCTGGGGTCAAACGAGCAGGAAGCCACCCCGTCCAACCCAGGACGGGCGCGGGCTGCTTTCCGCTCCTCCCTGCGGGGCAGACGGCAGGCAGGCAAAGGCGGGCGAGGGAACGCAGGGGGAGGATTGGAAGCAGGGTTGCCTCACGCTCAGGGGGTGGTCTTCCCAATCACGGCGGGAAAACCAGCAAACCCACTCGCCTTGCGGCGGTCACGTGAGCCTCGACCATGTTCAACCGGCTTGTCATGCTGGCAGCACGGGCCATTCCGCGTTGGCCTGGTTAACCACCAGCGATAGGGC
>DAOTUF010000640.1:0-2066 GCA_034437495.1 Chloroflexaceae bacterium
TGCCATTTCTCCCCCCACCCCCCTCTTTTGCATCGAGATTCCTTCCGTTGTACAATAGGTCAGGTGAATGATTATGACCATGCCTGGTCAGAGGGATTGAACACGACGTTGCCCGGAGGCGATTTCCATGGTGCAGGTGCAGAACGAACCCGCTCCACCCGGAGCCAGACTGGTGCTCATCACCGGGGGAGCGCGGAGCGGCAAGAGCCGCCTGGCGCAGCAGCAGGCCGTATCTCGCCGTACCGACGTGCTGATGATAGCCACCGCCGAACCGCACGACGAGGACATGGCCGCCCGCATTGCCCGCCACCGCCGCGAACGCCCGGCCCACTGGCGCACCCTGGAAATTCCCCACTCCCTTGCCCACACCCTGACCCGCGACAGGGTCACGCCCCCTCCCGTGGTCATCCTCGACTGTGTGACGCTCTGGGTCTCCAACCTGCTGCTGACTGAGGGGAGCACCTGGGAAGCCGCCGCCGCCGAACTGGACGCGCTGCTGGCATGGCACCGCGCCCACCCGTGCGAGATGATAGTGGTTACGAACGAGGTGGGGTTGGGGATTGTGCCATCCGACGAGGTTAGCCGCACCTTCCGCGAATGGCTTGGCTGGTTCAACCAGCGGCTCGCCGCCGAAGCCGATGAGGTCTACCTTGTGGTGGCGGGGTTGGCCATGGAAATCAAGGCGCTGGCGGCACCATCAATACCAATAGGGAGCGATACATAATCGGGAGGACGGGGGAGCGGGTCCATCAGGCTTCGGAGCTGCAACAGCGACCCCGACCCCTGACCTCCGACCCGCGACCCCCGCCTCCCGTTTCTCCTACAACTGCGATGCAATGGCAGGCATAATATCTTCGAACGTCTGGCCGTTTGCCAGCGCCCCGATAGCCTGCGCCTTCCAGCCGCCATTGTCGCGGTAGACCTTGAGCATAATCTGGGCCGTGTGGTTGCCCTGCGCACTCAAGTCATACCGCGCAATCTCCTGGTTGGTCGTCTGGTCCACCACCCGGCAGTAGGCATTTTCGACCTGGCTGAAGTTCTGCCCCGAAAAGCTGTTGACCGTGAAGACCATCGCCTTGACGTTGGCGGGAATCTGGGGCAGGTCCACCACAATCTGCTCGTCGTCGCCCTCACCCTCGCCGGTCAGGTTGTCGCCGGTGTGGACAATACTGCCGTCCTTGCTCCGCAACTGCCGATACCAGACCGCGTCCACGTGCTGCTTGTTCTCATCGAACAGCACGCACGAGGCATCCAGGTCTATCTGCTTTCTCCCGCCGCCAATGCCCAGGAACCCTTTTTTCTTCACCGCGTCCCATCCCAGACCCATCACCACCTTCGTCAGCGTCCCTCCGCCCTGCTTCTCCAGCGAAACGCTCTGGCCCTTGCTCAAATTGACGGTCATACCTGTTTACTCCTTCCGCGTACAACGCTCTTCCTCACAAAAATGAGTGAGACTACTTTCTGCCTGCCGTCCAGCGGAACCCGAACCCGAAATGCTTGTCGGCGTAGCTGTGGTCCGAAAAGTACCGTTCTTCCTTCGTAATCTCCACCTGGTCTCCGACGCGGCGAATGGTGCAGACCGCGCAGAAACTCAGGTTGGGGTCAGGGTTGTTGAGCCGCATAAAGATTTCCTGCCCCGTTGACTGGTCCCGGATGGTCATACGCCCGTTGACCGAGGTAAAATCTTTGGCTCCCTCATAGATGAGCGCAAAAATCATCACCAGGTCGATCAGGTCGGGCCGAAAGATATACAGATTTTCGCCATCCGCCGCCGCACCGCTGCGGTCGTCCTTATCGAGATAGATGTAGGGCGGCTCATCCTTTGCGCCAAACCGCTTGCCGAGCGGCTGTATCACGCTCGCCCGGCCATCGGCCAGACGGAACATACACCCGAGGTCGAGGTCGGGCGCAGGTCCCCCACCCCCGCCACCAACCAGACCCCAGAACCCCTTTTTCTGGCCTTTGCTCGGGTCCTCCCAGTTGAGATTGATGTGGATGGGCTGGAACCCGCCGCCCTTCTTGAGGTTGACGGCCTGTTTCTCCCCCTTCTTCTCCAGCGTCACCTT
>DAOTUF010000641.1:0-19759 GCA_034437495.1 Chloroflexaceae bacterium
GGGCGGGGTCGGGGTCAGGGTCAGGGTCGGAAAGATGGGGCTATCTGGCACATCTCCAGCTACCTCCGCTCCCGTCTCTGGGCGGGGAGGAGACGCAAATCCCTCTCCCTCTTTCATCCACACCAGACCAATCAGCAGGAGCAGCAGCAGCAGCAGCACTCCCCCCACCCCTATCAACACACGGGGAAGCAGCGAAGGTTTCTCCGCAGGCGGGGGGGGGGGGATTGGTGGGAGTTCCAGAGGCGGTGAGACGCGGGGGGAAGCCATCGCCGTGGGTCTGTCAGGGAAGACACCAACCGTGGGTCTGTCAGAGGAGACGCCAACCGTGGGTCTGTCGGGTGAAATGATAGCCGTGGACGCCCCGACGGAGGCGGGGTCCGCATGCAGGGCCGCCTTCATCGCGGCAGCATTGGGCGGTCGGTGGTCCGGGTTGAGCGCGAGCGCCTGCCGCAGCACGGTGCGGACTGGCTCGGGGATATCCGAGGGCACGTTCAGCGGGTCGGGCTTTCCGTAGACCACCGCGGCCGAGCGGGAGAGGGTATCGCACTGTTCCTTCTTCAGGGAGTTGCCCGTGAGCAGTTGGTACATCGTGGCTCCCAGGCTGAAGAGGTCGCTGCGGGGGTCCGTGCCCGTGCCCTCTATCTGTTCCAGGGGAGCGTAGTCAAGGGTGTAGGCAGCGATACTGGCGCTCGTGTCGAGGTTCTGCGTGGGCACCCCTTTGGCGATGCCAAAATCGAGCAGCAACACCTGTCCCTGGGGAGTCACCTTCAGGTTGTGGGGCTTCAGGTCACGGTGGATGACCGGTGGGTCCTGGTGGTGCAGGTAGTCGAGGACATCGAGCACCTGGTCGAGCCAGGGCAGCACATCGTCCACGGTGAAGGGAGCGTCGGAGTGGTTCAATCGCTGCTGGAGCATCTCCTTCAGGTCGTGCCCGGGCACATACTTCATCACCAGAAACCGTCCCTCCGAGGTGGCGAAGTAGTCGCTGACGCGGGGGAGGGCGGGATGGTCCAGGTGGTGCAGCATCCTGGCCTCGCGTTCAAAGGCGCGGACAAACTTGTCGGCTTGCTCCGGGGACGTGGTGGGTGGGATGATGACCTGCTTGAGCGCGACCGTGCTCTCGAAGGTCTGGTCGATAGCCTCGTAGACAGCTCCCATCCCCCCCCGACCGATGAGGCGCACAATGCGGTAGCGCTGGTTGTTGAGGAGGGTACCGGGTTGAAGAATGATGCTCATACGCTCTCCTGATACTGATCAGGGCCTATCAATGCGTTCTCGGATTCTGGCATAGGGTTCGCGCAAGTCATGTTCTCGGGCAAAGCACTCCAACGCTCCCTGACAATAGGCTTCGTAGTCCGCAAGGATATGCCGCGCCGCGTCGAAGATATCGTCAGTGTGTTCGACGGCAACGCCACAGTGGTAGGTCTGAACCAGGGAACGCAGGGAGGATTTATGGTCAACAATGACGGGAACGCCGCACTTCAGGAACAACGCCAGTTGCCCGGAGGCATGCGCGATGAGCCGTTCGTTCTCGCTGATATCCGCATAGAAGACGAGGCCAATATCGGCAGAGGCGGGGATATCAACCAGGCGTTCGAAGGGAACCAGTTCCCCACTGACGCGGCAGCGCCCGATTTTCAAGGCTTGCAGGCTGGCCCGGTCTCGGAAGTTGCCGTGAAAGATGACGGCAAGGTCCGGCGGGCAGAGGCGGGTTGCCCGTATCAGGTCGGGCGAACACCGTCGCTTTTCAATGGAACCAAATTGGAGGAGGATGGGCCGGTCGCCAATATCCGGAAACCGCTGGCGCAGGTAGTGAGAACGGTACCGCTGCGCGGGGCCAGGGTAGGAGACGGGAAACGACCGCACCTTCTGGGGGTCGTAGGGTTGGTGGGCGTCACGAAATACGACCCGCGCCCGGTCTTCATCCTGCACGATGAGCGTGTCAAGGTGGGCAAACGCGGCGCGGAACACCTGCTTGAACCGCTTCCAGTAGGGGCGGCCAGTATAGTGCGGGTGCTCCTCGTAGTACAGTTCCAGGCTGTAGTGAATCAATGGCAAATCGGGCAAATAGGCATGGGCCGCAATCAACCCCTCCTCTTCGATGCCCATCACCCAATCATACGATTGCTCGGCAAGACGACGTTTGACCGCGCGGTGGAACGAGGGGGTCATCACCATCGCGGGGGGATACAGGTAGCTCACATAGGCCTGGACCCGTTTCATCATAATGTCTCGATAGAAGCGGTATCTGCCCACCAGACCGTTCAGCAGGGGAAACTGTCTCCGCAAGCGCAGCCAGGTGAACGAGGCCAGACGTTCGGTCCCGTCGGCCTGTTCCACGGTTCCCACAATATTCCGTACCCGCCCGCAGAAGAGTTGCAGGTCGGGCACGGAGGTTCTGGTAAACAGGTCTATCTCGAAGCCATCTTCTGCCAGGAATGTGAGGAGGCTCTGGACCGCTGGAGAGGCGGGGAGCCGGGTTCCCTCCCAACAGAGAAAGATGGCCATACGTTTGTGCGGAGAGGACGCTGCTGGCTGGTGCATAGTATCTGGATTGGATGATGCAAACAGGAAATCACAGATTTGACCGTTGACCATTGACCGCGGCGCTTACTTCAGGTCGTGAGCGTCCCCTACTCCATTGGAAGATATCTCATCCACATCAACCACTGTGTCTCCTATCCCTTCCTTCTGCTCGACGAGCCGCCTTCTCTGCCCGTGCTTCCGCCGCGGGAAGAGGCGTTTGAGACCGCTTCGGTGCCTGCGAACGTTCCCATGCTCGTTGTAGTAGCCATAGCTGTAGTAGTAGGAATAGTACCCCAGGTCGGAAATCTTGACCTTGTTGAGCACCGGCCCGAGAATACGAGCACCCACATGTTCAAGGATATCTTTGGAGCGCTGAACCAGATTGATGCGCGTCTGACCTGCCCACACCACCTGTATCACGGCATCGACCTTCTGAGCAACAATCGAGGCATCGGTAACGGTGGCGACCGGCGGCGTGTCGTAGATAACCACGTCAGCGTGCTCTTTGAGATGCTGCATCAACTGCTTGGCCTGGGGCGTGTCCAGGAGTTCTACCGGGTTCGGGGGGATGGGCCCGCTGGTCAGGACCCGCAGGTTGGCCACCGAGGTAGCTTGCAAGAACCGGTCCAGGTCTTGCTCCGGGTTGACGACCAGGTTGGTAAAGCCCGACTCGCGGGACAGGCCGAAGACCTTATGCACCCCTGGCTTGCGCAGGTCGGTATCAACGAGAATGACGCGGCTCCCATTCAGGGCCAGGCTGACGGCCAGGTTCGAGGCCACAAAGGTTTTGCCCTCGCTCGGCCCGGCGCTGGTGACAAGGAGGGTCTGCACCGGCTGCGTGACCCCTGCCAGGTGAACGTTGGTCCGCAAGGTCCGGAACGCCTCCGACACCGACGACAGCGAATCAAACAGGGTCACAAGCGGGGTTCCACTACCGTTTTTGCGGTCAACCGACCCGATAACCCCTTGCGTCGGGAGACCATAAACCCGGTCCAGGGTTTCAGGCGTTTTGACGGTGTAGTCCAGGTACTCCATCAGGAAGGAGATACCAACTCCTACCATCAACCCGAACACCATAGCCAGTAAGGTGCTCTGGCCGATGTTGCGCGGGAGGGGAGTAGTTGGCTGGAGCGCCTCATCAACCACCACAGCAATCGGCAGGGGAGGAGGCGGACTCTGGGTGGCGTCCAGGTCCGCCAGGCGGGACTGGGCGTCTACCAGGCGGGTCTGAACGTCGATGTGGGCATAGCGCAGTTCGGGCAGCGAGGTAATCAGGTTTTCCTTTTCCTTGTCGCTCAGCGGGGACCCATCCTCGCCAATCCCCTCCGCCAGCTTCTTCTGTGCCGCGTCTATCTTGTCGGCGTAGTAAATCCGCTCCGTCTCAAGCGATTGGATGAGCGCTGCAAGTTCGGCTCGTTCGGGGGAGTTGTCCGCCATTCGGCGGCTCTCCATCTGCTCTTCCTGGGCCTGCTGCCGCTGGATGTCCCTGGCAATGATGACCTGGGACGCGGTATTGGCGAGCTTCTGGGCAACTTCGGGGTCGGTGTGGGTCGCCGAGATGCGGAAGAACTGGGAACCGCTCAAAAACTGAGCGTCCAGGCTCCCCCGAACCGCCCCCGCGGAGATGGGAACATCCATCCGGTCCACGACATGCTGAACAAACGCCCGCGTTTGCATAAACTGCGCGTAGGCATCTTGCAGGGAGCCGGAAAAGAAGCCTTCCGAAACGCCGGGTAGGATGGGGCTGGCCTGGTGGGTATTGACAAACAAGAGGGTGGAGGTGCGATAGACCGGGATCTTTTTGCTGGCGTAGTGGAACCCACTGACGCCCGCCAGAATCATCAAGAGCACATTGAGCCAGAGGTACTTAAAGAAAATTCGACGGTATTCAAAAAATAACATAAACGTGACCCTACCTGTATTTCAAAAATCGTTGCTTCATGCCCTGAGAGATAGAACGTATTTCTCAACCATCGTTTTCTTGGCAATATCCGGATTTTTGTCTTTCTCGGGCTTCTCTGTTTAGCATACCTCAAGTAGAAAACCGGGAAGGTTCTGAAGATGAACAGGGAATGACAACTTGCAGGGTCCGGCTCCTGGAGAACCAGGGCGCTCATTTTTCCATTATCCTGACACTCCATGCGTAACTGTACCACAGAAGGAGCAAGCGTGCAACAGCCCCCTTCCCCTCTTCGCCCCCTTCCGCACTCGCTCACCGTCTCCAGATTATCTCCAGATTATTCAGCGCTCACGTTCCCGGCCCGTGGGACAGAGAGCACCAGGTTATCGAAATAGACCACGGTTCCCCGCCGGTCGAAGGTGTTCACTGCCAGACCCGTGCTGCCCCGAAGCAGCGTCCCATCTCTCGTCACCTCAAGTTCTCTGCCGTTGACCGAGAGGGCAATATGGTCGTGCGCAAGGTCGACCCGCAGGACGTTAGTGGCGAAGGGATGCGGAGAACTCCCCCCCTGCACAAGAGCTTCGGATGGTGTCCAGGGGATAAGTGGCGTCCAGTGGTTGTCCTCAACCAGTTCCAGGTTATACATCCCCTCATTGGAAACGTTGAACAGATAGAAGTTCTCCGCGTCCTGGTAGCGGAAGATGATGCCACTGGCCGTGGGAGTCACCTCATCCCGCATGCGCGTCTCAACCTGAATGGAGAGGTCTTCATAGTCCCCTTCCAGCAGGCTCCACGCAACCTGGTCGGGCGACCGCACCTCTATCACATAGGCTCCATCTTCCAGGGCATAGCGGGTTTCGGCACTCTCTCCAAGCCCCAGGACGGTCGTGGACGGATGGGAAAAGTCGTCGGAGAGGCGGGGAAAGGGAACGAAGGGAGCGGAAGAGGAGGGACACCGGCCACTGGTCGCGGACCGCCGGTCGCCCACGAATAGCTGCCCCCGGCTCTCCAGGGACAGGACCACCAGGGCAAGCAGGAACAGGAGCAGGGTGGAGAGACGAGGAAGGGACGTGGGTTTCATCATCTATGCTCCTCTCTCCTCCACCTCATCTTTCCTCTTCTCGCACCCGCTCGCCCTCTCTGGCTATCCAGAAAATCGTGGGATGTTCGCGGCCTCTTTAGCTTTTCAGAAGCAGCACCTTCCAGGCGACCGGACGAGGGTTACGGCTGCGTCGTCTCTGTCTTCCGGGTCAGTACCTCAGCCAGGGCCGCTATGCAGCGTTCATTCTGGTCGGGCAGACCAAAGGAGATACGGATGAAGCCGGGCACCCCCCACCCACTCAGGGGCGTCACCATCACCCCGCGCTGATACAATCCCTCGGTCACAGCAGCATCATCGCCCACGTCAACCGCAATGAAGTTGGTTTCACTGAGAGCGTAGGACAGTCCCAGGGTGGTCAATGCTCGCTCAAAAAAGGCGCGGCAGGCATCGGCGTGGGCGCGGCTACGGGCCACATGGTCTGCGTCCTCCAGCGCAGCAAGACCGGCTGCCTGCGCCAGCGCATTGACATTGAAGACTGGTCGGGCGCGGTCCAGGTAGTCCACCACATCGGGGGAGGCGTAGGCATAGCCCAGGCGCAGCCCGGCCAACCCGTAGATTTTGGCAAAGGTGCGGAGCAGGACCAGGTTGGGACGACCGCGGCGCAGCTCCGTGAGGAGGTCGGGGTAGTCGGGGCGGGTCGCAAACTCGATATAGGCTTCGTCCACCACCACCAGCACATCTTCAGAAACGCGAGCAAGCAGGTCGTGCATCTCGGCTGCGCCGTTGGTCGTACCGGTCGGGTTGTTCGGGTTGCACACGAAGAGCAGCCGGGTGCCCGGGGTCACAGCTTCGGCCATCGCGGACAGGTCGTGGGTGTGGTTGCGAAGCGGGACCTGCACCGGCTGTGCTCCCATCACTCTGGAGCGCAGCAGGTAGCTGATAAAGGTTCCCTGCGCCATCACCACCTCATCACCCTCCCGCAGAAAGCCCATACATATCAGAAAAACCAGTTCGTCGGAGCCGTTGCCGCACAGCACGGCTTCCGGGGGCAGCCCGGCCCGTTCGGCCAGGGAGCGGCGCAAAGCTCCTGCCTGAGCATCGGGGTAGCGAAAGATAGACCCTGCGGCAGACTGGAGTGCTTCCAGGGCCCGCGGCGAGGGACCGAGAACATTTTCGTTGGACGAGAGCTTGACCATTTCGGCGGTCTTGCCGCTGAGCAGTCGGGCAGGCTTATAGGCGGGCAGGTTGGTAATCCAGTCTTTATAGTGCATGCGTCCCTCTTCGCTGATGGCGCAGGTTTCCGCTTCAGCCGCGGCCTGCGACAACAGACATTCAAAGGTTTCCAGGTCGGTAGCCTGAATCAGCGAGACGGTCAGGCGGCGGAGTTGGGCGGGCCGGGTGATGTGCTGGATGTCGCAGAGCAGGGAAACAGGGGCCTGGGGAAACCGGGCCAGCAGGCTGTCTTCCAGGGTTTGCTACAACTGGTGTCTCCCTTGCCGCACCCCCTCCCCCAGATATTGATGTTGGCGCGATAGAAGCTGAACCATGCAGAAACAGGACCACTGACACCCAAAAACCTCACGGGTACCAGTAGTCCTGCTGAGCGTGCATCACTCATTCTGCAAACTACGCCACTAAAAATGCGTTTTAACAAAAAGGTGGTGGCGGGGATGACGGGATTCGAACCCGCGATCTCCACCTTGACAGGGTGGCATGTTAGGCCTCTACACCACATCCCCAGAAGTAAGCTGGTGACCCCAGCGGGATTCGAACCCGCGATCTTCACCTTGAGAGGGTGACGTCCTGGTCCACTAGACGATGGGGCCACTCCCAGACGAGGCATTTGTCACTTGCCTCAGCACACGAGGATTATACCATACCTTTTGCAGTCTGGCAACCCCGCTGACGGGGAGCGCTGGTCCTCAAAAACAAACCAGCACCCCCCACCCCACCCGGTCCGCTCCGGTATCGCCCGCATGACCAGATTAGAAGGGAGCAATGAGGTTAAAGGTCATCGCCACGAGGAGCACCACCGACGCCCCGACGACCAGATACACCGACCAGTGAGAGGAAGCAGGAGATAATGGAGGGGGCCGCTCCGTCGTGGCCGGTGGGTCAATCCCCAGAAACTCGCTATACCGCTTGAATACCTTGCGGCGCTGTGCGTGGGGAATATATCCTGCATAGCCCCGCTCCAACGCCTGGAGAAAATCCCACCGAATCCCACAAGCAGCTTCGGCCTGGTGCAGCGTTATTCCGCGCATCTTGCGAACTTCGGCAAGTTTTTGCCCGGGGAAGGGCGGCGAAGCAGGAGCAACCGTTTCGGTCAGCGGACCGTGATATCGGTGGGTCTGCGGAGCGGGTTGAGCAGGGCGTTTCGCCGGGGGGGTTCGCGGGTGCAGCACCCGGGTGCGCTCGCGGCTCCCGGCGTATGCTGCGCTTGCGGGCGATTCGGGTCGGGTGCGTCGAAGCACCGCCTCAACCCGCGCCAGCAGTTGGGGCAGGCTAAACGGCTTGGAGATATAGTCATCCGCCCCACTTTCCAACCCGGAGATGATGTCGCTTTCGGCGCTCTTGGCCGTCAGCATAATGATGGGCACCGTAGACCACGCCCGGATAGCGCGGCAGACGTGCCACCCGCTCATGTCTGGCATCACCACATCCAGCAGCACCAGGTCAGGGTGTTCGAGCAGCAACCGTTGGAGCGCATCCTGACCGTTCTGCGCCACGCACACCTCGTAGCCTGCTCCCCCGAGCTGATACATCAACAACTGGCGAATCAACGGGTCATCATCCACGACCATAATTCTGGTCATTATCATTCCTCTCTCATCTTCATGGCGGATAGGAGGGCCTGCATAGCCCACTCCCGGCAGACATCGTCAGAGGCGAGCCGGTTGGATAGTTCGCCCAGGGTATACAGAGCCACCGAAAACCCCTCCCCCTCCGACTGCGCCGACGCTCTCCGGGCGTGGGTTTCCAGGGCACGGACGCAGAGACGACGGACGTAGGGCAGGGTCGTGTGGTCCCGGGCACTCTGCGCCAGCGCCCGCACCGCTTCGGTGCTGCCAGCCTGACCACAGATGGACGCAAGCGCTGCCCGAAGACGGGGGGGCTGGCTCCCATCAATCAGGAGCGCAGAGAGCGACCGTTCCTCCTCATAAACCTCTTCACCCTCCCTGGTCTGTGGTTCGGTCCCCTCCCCCCACCCGCACGTCACTTCCTCCAGGGCCCGGAGCCGCAAGGCCAGGGGAGCCGTCGCATTGGCTACCAACCGCATGGGCTGCGCCTCCTCCGGCCAGAGCGAAAGCAAACAATTGAGCGCCTGAAGCTGGAGCGGCAGTACCTCACTTTCGAGGAACTGCCGTAAGAGCGGAAGATATTCTGCCCCCCCCAGGCGCAGCAGCGTAACCACCGCATGCAACCGCACCCCCTGCGTGAGATTCGTATCCTGGGCCAGGTGAATCAGCAGCGGGGCCACACTCTCATCACCGACTTCGGCCAGGGCTTCCAGCGCCGCCAGCGCCACCGTCGGGTACTCGCTGTGAGCATAGCGGACCATCAGCGTCAGAGCTTCGAGGTCGCGGTCCTGCCCCAGGCTGTGCAGCACCCCCACAATCAGGTCGGGCGGTTGGTGTTCCTGCCGCAGCACCTCACGCAGCCAGCGGCGTGTTTCCGAATGCAGCGGCAGCGGCAGGGTACGCGCTGCCGTGCTGCGCAGCGGCAGCGGAGCCGTCGTATCGGCAACTATCGCCAGGAGCGTTTCTGCAATGGCCGGTGCCTCCGAACCACCGAACCCGTCCAGACCAGCGAAGTGGTGGAGGGCTATCACGGCCTGGGTTCGAACATGGGGGTCGTTTTCCCGCCGGGCCGCCAGCCGGCACAGCAGGGGAACCGCCTGGGGAGCGCCATGGGTCCCCAGGGCAAGCGCCATGGTCCCCCGGGTAAGCGGGTCGAGCGGGCGGTGCTCAAGCGCTTCTATCAACACGGGAAGAGCGTCAGGAATGGTGCCAAGCTGCTCGACGGCCAGCCAGCGCAGCGTGATGTTCGTGGCGGGGTGGGAAAGGAGATACTGGAGTTCATCCACCCCCCCCGTCTCACTCACCCGTGCCAGGTCAGTCAGAAGCTCCCGCAGTTCGTGGGGGTGGGGGGTGGTCTGGAGTGCTTCAAACAACGCCATTCGTACCTGCTGCCGCGTAGCCTGGTCATTTGAGTGGCTCCCGATATGCGCCAGCGCGTCGGCAGCAGCCAGACGAATACGCAGCACCGCCTGCTCCACCAGTTCGCTGAAGCTGCCCGGTTGCTCCCCATCCGCCTCCCCCTCCGTCAGCGCAGTCAGCAGAGCAGCGCGGGTCTCGCGGGGGAGTGGCAGGTCGGGCCACTCCTGGACGGGAACCTCCGCCAGGCGCGGCGCATGGGACCCCCACCGCTCCCGCACATATTCGCTCAATTCTGGCTCGAACATCGCCCGGAGCACGGGGACAACAGAGGCTTCCCCCAGGGTCCCCAGTGCGCGGATGATACCCGCGATATGGAGCGTATCAATGGAGGGATGCGACAGTGCCGACAGGAGCGCATGCCGCACCTCATCACGGAGCGTCCCTTCCTGCCCCTGCCCCTGCCCCTGGACCAGAATGCCCAGAGCATGCGCGGCTTCCTGACGCACCGGTGACGGAGCCGCACGAGTGGTGAGCAACGGGCGCAGTTCACGCACCAGATTGACATCAGGCTCAACCTTAACCAGAGGAACGAGCAGACGAATAGCCATAGCCCGCACGACCGGATGAGCCGCGTCAAGCTGCACAAGCTGGCGCAAAAACCGGACCCCCACCTGCCTGCGGGAGACGAGCAGATGGAGCGCCTGGAGCCGCCCCACCACGGGCATACTGGCACTGAGGATGCAGCGAGCCAGCACCGCCCCCCCCTCGCGTGAGCGGTAACGAACGTGTTTCAGATGCTCCAGAACATCGTGCTGGACCTCCCATGGGCACGCCATCGCCAGCAGCACCTCCCCCAGAATGGCAATGGCCTGGTGGGGAGGGCAGTTCTGCACGGCTTCCAGGGCCGCCCGGCGTCGGGACGGGTCCGGGTCGGAGCAGAGGCAAACCAACGTCTCCCGCGTGTCCCCGTCGGGTCCCCCCGTCAGGAGCGCCAGCACGGTTGCCCGAAGCACGGCAGGCGTCGTGGGGCTATCCAGCAGCGCCCGAACCGTCCGTGTCCGTCGCTGCTGCCCCATCGAGCGGTCGTGCTGCCAGCCAACCATCCAGCCTGCGGCCTGCGGGTCTGCCAGCACTGCACGGTCCGCATCATCCCCGCAGGCCAGGAGATAGCACCGGGCCGCCTGGGACTGGTCATCTGACGGGGAAGCCGTAGTGAGCAGCGTGGCGAGCAGAGCGGGAGAACCCGACTCCTGAGCCTGAAGCAGCGCATCAGCAGCACTCCACCGCACCGCAGGATGGAGCGAGGGGTCATCGAGGAGCGCCAGCAAGTCGGATGGCTCCATCAGCGGGGCCAGCGTCGGGAGCAAACTGGTGATAGCTCCCACTCCCGCCCCTGCTGCCCCCGCCTCACCTCCCGCCCCGGTCCTCACCTGCCCGGCGGACTGGAAGCACCCCGTCAGAACAGGCACGAGCATCTGAAGCAGGGTTCGGCGGGAAGGCTCCAAGCGGGCATCTGCCAGAGCGGAGAGGATACGCATCTCCCATTCTGGCGATTTGCCCGGGCATTCACGGACACACAGGCTCAGCGTCCGCAGCAGACCTACCGAGACCGCGTCAGACGCCGACCCCGACGATTGCATCTCCCAGAGCGCTCCATAGAGCGGGGCCGGGTCGGGGAGCATCCGCACCAGCATCAGCGCCACCTCAGTCCGCTCCCCCTCCTGGAGTCGGGCAAGCGGCTGCATCTCCCCCGCCGACATCAGCGCACACGCCTGCTCGGAGGAACGCACCAGGGAGGCAGCTACGAACGAGGATGACACCAACGCGGAGACCGGGCGAGCCATTTCAGCGCTATGGCCAGGGTTATGACCATCAGCGTAACCGTGGATGTGACCGTTCCAGGCGCTTGCGGGCACGGGGGAGGGTAGCTCGTGGCTCGTGGCCAGGAGCGTCCGCGCCAGCGCCGCCGAACGTTCATACAACTGCGCGAAGGTGGCAGGCATCCCGGAGGTCGGGTAGGTCCACGCCAGCAATGCCAGATCCAGAAAGCGGCACCCGTCCAGCAAGGGGCTGTGGCTGCCTGTGGCAAGGTCGGCCTGGAGCGCATCAAGCTGATGGCGGGGAACCAGGTGGGTCAGCCACAGGTGGGCCAATGCTCCGTCGGGGTGAGCCATCGTGAGCGGACGGAACCCCGCCCACCCCGCCTCCCAATCAGGGAGCACCACCACCATCCGCACCCCCGGCCAACTTTCGGGCAACTGCCGCAAGAACTCTCGCCAGGCGGCCCGGGCAGGTGGGGGGAGCTTCTCCCAGGCGTCAATGAGCAGCAGCCATGAAGGTCCGTCCCCCCCGCTTCCCCGCCGCCCGAAGGGGGTGGGAACGCCCGTTGCCCGCAGCGCATCGGTCAGAACGTCCCGCGGTTCCTGCTCGTTCGCTTCGGAATGGGTGAGCGGCAGGAGCAGCAGCGGTGAAGGGGGATTCTGGGCAAGCCAGTAGTGCGCCAGGTGCAGCAGGGCCAGGCTGCGCCCGCTGCCCTGCGGCCCGTGCAGCGTCAGGCACGGGCCGCAGGTCTGCACCGTGGCGGGGCCAATGTGCTCCAGGCTGGAGAAGAACAGCGGAACATCCCGCAGGGCCGGCAAAAGCTGGAACACCGGGTCGTGCTGCACGGCGGCAATGGTGGCCTGGTGGTAGCGGCGGAGCGCCCCACCCCGGCGAAAAAACTGGAAGACACCAGGTCGTGGCATCGTCATGCCCATTCCTCCGAAGGTTGTCAATCAAAGACGTTTCAGGGACAATTCTAAAGATGTTTCAGAAGCGATGCAGGAATGATAGGGTTCAGAAAGGACCTTGCCCTTCTGAATCGTACCGGGTTCTGCCGCCCGGACGCAAGGGGGAGAGATTACGAAAGGGTGATAGATGGAACCTCGACCGGAAAGCGACACACCGTCCCCGAGCGGGTGAGCGTGCCAGGTGGTCAGGACTCCGCCACCGTAGGAGGCGCGGCAGGTGGGGGCAGGAGCACCAGGGCTACCCCCGCCACCAGCATCATGAGTGAGACCAGCAGCGGCAGCCAGATTCCCCCTGCCAGGCTGCCGGTCAGCAGCAGGAGCGAACTGAGAGGGAGGAGCAGGATTGCCACAACCCGCCCCCTTTCCGCCTGCGCTGCTCCCACCGCCACGAGCACGAGCAGCGGCACAAGCAGAAGGCTGAGGTCGTGAAAATGCAGATGGGGAGAGGAAAACAGGGCCAGGATGATGGTCAGGCCGAGGTGCGGAGCGGTGATGTGGTGGCGGCGGGACCACCAGAACCAGCACAGCCATCCCGTAACCAGGAGAAACACCCCCCACCCCACCCCGCGCACGAGCGCGGGAGACAGGCCAGGCAGCAGCCGCAGCACCAGCCCGGTGACATTGTACATGACCCGCTGGTTGATGCCGAACCCCTCCCCCTGAGCCGTGAGCAGGATCATCCCGAAGAAATCGCGCCACCCCTGCCAGCCAATCATCAGCAGGCTGGCCAGCATCAGGGCAAGGGAGGTACCCACAAACCACCACCCCTCGCGCCGACGGGTGAGCAGGAGCGGGAGCGCCAGAGGCACAGCAATCTGGGGCTTGAGAATGGTCAGAGCCAGCCCCACCCCCGCCATCCACGCCCGGCGGTTGAGCGTACCCCACAGCCAGAGCAGCACGCCCGCCAGCAAAAACACCGTGACCTGCCCCTTCAACATGCTGATAAAGAGGGGATAGAAGCACAGGCCGCTGAGCGCAATCGCCCGCCCCTCCACCCGTTCCCACCCCGTCTCCTCCAGAAGGCGAGCCATCATCCACCCACAGAAGGCCAGCACCAGCAGCAGCATAACCGTCCAGCGCAGGAACGAAGCGTGATAGTCCTCTCCGACAATGAGAGCCATGAGTGGCACCAGGAATGGCGGGTGATTGAAGGGGAGCACCCCCCCGGGCACGAAGTCGGGGTTGGGGATGATGGTTTGCTGAATGGCCCGCTGTGCCTCCAGGTCATACAGGTGGGCAAGCGAACCAGATTGGGCCAGGTGCCCGGCGGTGTAGAACAGGATGAAATCAACACCCTCCAGGGCCGGGTGGTGGTAGACACTGAGCCAGAGCCTCTGGTAGACGACCAGATGGAGGAGCACCGCCCCCAGAACCAAGAGAAGAGTGAATACCATGGGAGAACGAAGTTTCATATCTTTTCACCAGAGGATATCTCATATCGAAAAAGCGCAAGTTCCCCCCGTTTCCAGGGACCGGTCAGGCGATAAGGGAGAATGAACGGTTCTGGCTGGAAGATACGTCGACTCTTCCGCACCTCTTCCAGCACCATGGCAGGGGTCTGATGGCGGGTATAGGTCGCCGTAAAGGACTCGTCGGTGCGCAGGTCAAGCTGATATTCGGGGAAAGGCGTCGTGACCAGCAGCAGCAGCACCCCCCAGAGCGGCAAAAACCGCCGCCAGAAGGGACGCCGTGGGGGAGATGCTACCGCCATATTCAAAATTGTACCCAACCCCTTCTTCCCTGTCAAGGCTCATCTTAGTCCCATTGCAATGATATAGGCTCGCTCTGCCTCACCCACCAGACGGTCCCAGGAAAAATCCCGAATCGCCCGTTCCCGTGCCGCCTTCCCCAGGCGCTCCCGCAATGAGCCATCATCATCGTTCAGGAGCCGCAGGGCGGCCTGTGCCAGAGCCGCGGGGTCGCCGGGCGGAACGAGCAAGCCGCTGCGTTCATCGTCCAGGTATTCGGCCACCTGCCCGACCCGCCCGGCCACGATGGGCAACCCCGCCGCCATCAATTCCAGGAGCTTGACCGAGCAGCGAGCGCGGTTGATGAGCGTGTCATCCATGGGCACAATGGCAGCATTGGCGGAGGCGAGCAGCAGCGGGATGTGCGCTGGCTCGACCCACCCGCGGTAGTCAACGGCAGGGGCCACCCCGGCCCGCTGCGCCAGACGCAGCAACTCGTGCTCCTCCCCCTGCTCGCCCTTGCCAACCACCAGCAACCGCACCTCCGGGCGCTTTTGAACGATGGCGACCAGGGCCGCCACGACCTGCCACACCTCGAACTCCCAGAAGCGGGTGTAGAGCAGGAGTGTCGAGGAGGAAGAGGGGACCGACCGTCCAGACGGGGCAGACGGGGCAGACGGAGCAGACGAGGAAGACGGGGCAGACCAGCGTTCCCCCTCCTGCCCCCCGCTGCTCCCCCCCTCCACCCCGTTGGGCAGGTAGATAACGCGCTCCGGGCGCACCCCGAACCCCCAGACCTGGGTTTCCAGGGTGCGGCTGGCCACGGTCACGCTGGCAGCACGCCGCGACAAATCTCGCTCCTGCCACGCGAACAGCCTTCGGGCGGGGGCAGGATAGGGCAGCAGGTCGTTCCACCCCCCCCATCCTTCCCAGTCGTCGGTGTCCATGACCAGCGGAAGCCACGGGCGGATGGCCCGAGCCGCCAGTGCTGCCAACCCACTGTACCCTTTGGGCTTGAACAGGTGCAGAATATCGGGCGCACCGGCCAGGGCGTGGTGCAGCAGCAACCCCACCTGCTCCCCCACCCCCGCCGGACCGGGCAGGCGAGGCAGGGGGGTGTGAAACACGGTCACTCCCTCGAAAACCTGCCGCTGCCCGGCGTCCTGGGGGTTGTGGACTGGCGGGGCTGTGATGCGTACGTGATGTCCACGCCGGGCCAGCGCCCGCGCCAGCGGCAGCATTCGCACCGCCAGGGTCCCCTTGGGGCGGATGCCGAAGGGAGCCAGCATACTGATGTGGATGGGAGGGGGAGCCATGGTTTCCCTGCTGCGTGCTCTGTGCTGCTCTGTGCTATACTACCTGCTGATGCATACTGTTCAGAAAGACACTATCCCGATAGTCTGGATCACGGTTATCTCGCTCCTGCTGCTGTGCTACCGCATAGAGAGCGGGCACTCCTTCGCCTACGACGAAGGGTTCTTTGCGCAGATTGCCCACAACACCATTGAGTATGGCACCTACGGCGTCTGGAGCCGTGACGCGATAGTCCCCGCTCAACTCTCCGTTGGCCCCACAGTACTGCTCCCGGTGGCCGCGACCTACCAGGTGTTCGGGGTGGGTATCTGGCAATCACGCCTCGTCGTTGCGCTGGCGGGCTGGCTCACACTGCTGCTCCTCTATCGCCTGACCTCCCGATTATACCACCGGACCGCGGCGCTCATTGCGACCACGCTGGTGCTCATCGTCTTCTTTCACCAGCGCGGACTCTATGGGGAGATACCAGCGATAGGCTTTCTGCTGGCGGGCGTCTGGTGCTGGTGGCAAGCGATGCAAACACGCTCGGCGCTGAGCAGCGGGGCAGCGGGGTTGGCCTTCGGGATGATGCTGGTGTCCAAACCCCAGATGTTGCTGGTGGCTCCGGCGTTCGCGGTGGCCCTGGTTGCCAACTGGCGCTATTATCGCTGCTGGCCACGCTCCGTGGTGCTGTGGATGGTGCTGCTCTTCCCACTGCCCCTCCTCCTCTCCTTCCTCTACCAGGGCAGTATGCACGGCCTGTTTACCTATGGAAGGTTCATCGCTGGCGACCTGACCGACTCCAGCAGTGCCAGCGTCTTCCCGTCCAGGTGGTGGGTCTTCCTGTGGTTCCACCTGCAAGCCAGGTATCCCCTGCTGCTCATCGGTATGATTAGCTTGCTGGCGTCGCTGCGTGACGGCTGCGAACGCAGTGCGCGGGGACTGGTGCGGGGCACGCTGCTGCTGATAACCGTGACAGCTCTGGGGTGGCACGTCGTGCTCTCGCCGGGGTGGTATCGCTACGGCGTGGCAGCCTATACGCTGCTGGACCTCTTCATCGCCGTACGCCTGGTGGACCTCGTGGCGTGGCTGGAGCGCCGCCTTGCCATCCGCCCGCCGCGGTTGCTGCGGGCCTTCCAGGTAGGCATACCGGTGGCCATACCGCTGGCCATCTTCATTCCGCTGGCCACAGCCCCCCCCGCCAATCGGGACCTCCTGGCCATGGCCGCCACGATTGAGCAGACCGTTCCTCCCGATGCCTTGATTGAGACGTATGAGTGGCAGTTCGAGGTGCTCACGAGGAGGAGGTATTCCCACATCCCACTCGCACAACATGTCCACCGCGTGCGGTATTTTCGCTTTGGAGAGGAGGAACCACCACCGGCCTATGCATTCTGGCAGCTTTCCCCCGACTACCTGGTGCGGGGGCCGACAGGGAACGAACTGCATGCCTACACTGAATGGGTCGGGAGCGAGTGTTTGCACCCACTGGCGCAGCACGGACGCTTCGAACTCTCCCGCGTGCACGGGGCGGAGTGTTTCGAGACGGCCCCCGCTCAGGCTTGTAGCCCGGGCCAGTGTGGTACAATGAATATATTACCAGGTAAAAACGAGAGAAAGTAAGGAATCCGCAAAATGAATCATCCCGATACTTCACCAGAACGTATCCTGCTCATTGTTGCCCATCCTGATGATATCGAGTTTGGAGTTGCCGGAAGCGTTGTCCGCTGGATTGCGGAAGGCGCACGGGTGAGCTATTGCATTGTGACCGATGGCGCGTCGGGGAGCAACCAGCCGGACGCGAATATGGCCGAGCTTATCGAGCAGCGCCAGCACGAACAACGCGCCGCTGCCGCAAAGGTAGGCGTCCGGGTCGAGGATGTTCACTTTCTGGGCTATTCCGATGGGGTGCTACAACCAACGCTGGAACTGCGGCGCACCCTGACGCGCATCATCCGGGAGTTTCGCCCGGACCGGGTCGTCTGTCAGGACCCGACCACCGTGCTGGTTGGCGACCGCTACATCAACCACCCGGACCACCGGGCGGCGGGCGAAGCCGCGCTCTATGCCGTGTTTCCCAGTGCCGAAACACGCCCCATTTTCCCCGAACTGCTGGCAGAAGGCTACGAACCGTACCACGTCAATGACGTGTACCTGACGCTCAGCCTTGAGCCTACCACCTATGTCGATATTTCCGAGGTGATGGAACAGAAAATCGAGGCTCTGCTGTGCCATGCCTCGCAGGTCGGAGAAGACACGGCCCAGTGGGTCCGCGATTGGAACGCCGAGACGGGCAAGGAGGCAGGCTATGCCTTTGCCGAAGGGTTCCGCGTGATGAACCTCCGGCGCGATGAGGCGTAAGCCCGGCAGGTAGCCCTCCGGTGAGCCGAGGTCCCGGACCGACCTCTTATGTCTATTTCAAGGTGCGACCGGTTCACAGCGAGCGATGGAGCGGCAGGCAATATGCGACTGACCGGAGCAGGGATACCCGTTCTGGCTCAACGACAGTGAGCAAGCGATGCTCGCGGACGTTGCGCCGTGAGATGCGGGCAGAAACCAATGCGTATGAGCACCACGAACAGAACGGAGGAGGGTAATGCATATTACGATTGCCGATGATATTGCGCAGGCGGCCGGGCTATCTGCTGACGAGGCAGTGTGCGAACTGGCCTTGCTGCTCTTTCAGCAGGAACGGTTGACACTGGAGGGAGCCAGCCGCCTGGCAGGGTTGGATCAACTCGCCTTTCAGCAGGTGTTGGCAAGTCGCCGAATACCGGTGCATTATGACGAGCAAGAGTTCACCGCGGATGTTGCCACCTTGCAGCGTCTGGGTCAGCTATGATTGTGGTCAGCAACACCTCGCCGATCATCAATCTGGCGGCTATCGGGCAGGTCGGCCTCCTCGCGCAGCTGTATCGTACCATCCTGATACCACCTGCCGTATACCACGAGGTGGTGGTGCGTGGACAGGGACAACCAGGGTCGGCGGAGGTACAAACTGGTGCCTGGGTCAAGGTGCGCCCCGTTGCCAGCATCGCTGCTATCGTCCAGGCCAATCCGCGCCTGAATCCAGGAGAAGCCGAGGCGATTGCACTGGCACTGGCGGAGCAGGCTGACTTGCTGCTGATAGATGAACGCCAGGGACGGCAGGCGGCGACGGTACTGCAACTGGACGTGACCGGGGTTCTGGGCATCCTGTTGACCGCCAGGCAGCAGGGGCACATCCCGGCGGTTACGCCGCTGCTGGATGCGCTCCGGCAGCAGGCGGGATTCTGGATACACGATGCATTGTACCGCCAGGTGGTCCGGATGAGTGGGGAGTGAGACGCTCCGACGACCTGCCGATATGGTCGGGCAGACGGTCGTAATCGTGCTCCTCACTCCTCACGGGTATCACCCGCTGCCGTCACCTGATAGACCTTTCCCTCCCACAGGGTGGTGAGGTAGAGTTCACCCGCTTCATCTTCGCCAAACGAACTGATGCTCATACCCGTGTCCAGCACCAGGGCGCTCTGCCACCCGCCGAGGGTCTTGCAGAGCGTCCACACGTTGCCACTACAATAGTCGGCAAAGAAGTAGATACCCTGGAAGGCGGGGAAGGCGCTGCCGCGGTAGACAAACCCTCCCGTGATGGAGCAGTCGGTTCCCTGGTGGGAATAGACCAGGACGGGCATTTCCAGCCCTTCTTGCTGGCAGGGTTCATCTTCGGGGTAGCAGGCGTTCCCCTCCATGCGGTTCCAGCCATAGTTTTCGCCACCCTCGCTCCGCGCCGGCTGAAAATTCAGCTCTTCATACTGGTTCTGCCCGACATCGGCAATATAGAGGTCGCCCGTCGCACGGTCGAACGAGAAGCGCCAGGGGTTGCGCAGCCCCAACGCCCAGATTTCCGGGCGCACGTCGCTCCGCTGAAGAAACGGGTTATCGGGGGGGATGCCATAGAGCACGCTGGAATCGGTACCGCTATCCACGTCAATCCGCAGGAGCTTCCCCAGAAGCGCCGCCCCATTCTGCGCGTTGCCCCAGGGGTCGCCCGCTGCCCCCCCATCGCCCATCCCGATATAGAGATACCCATCCGGTCCGAAGGCCACCTGACCACCGTTGTGGTTGGCGGCGGGTTGCTCAATGGTCAGGATAACCTCCTCACTCGCGGGGTCGGCAACATTCGGGTCCAATGACACCTGATAGCGGGACACCACTGTGTGCCCATCCTGGTTGGTGTAGTTGACAAAGAACTGCCCGTTGGTTTCGTAGGCAGGATGAAAGGCCACACTGAGCAACCCCCGTTCGCTGGCCTGAGCGTTGACCTTGCTCCGAATATCCAGAAAGGGGTCCGGGCGCTTCTGTCCCTCCTGCACGACCTG
>DAOTUF010000642.1:0-1766 GCA_034437495.1 Chloroflexaceae bacterium
GTCTGGGGGCGCGTAGTGGGGGGAGCAGGGGAGACCTGCCCCGCCTGCCCCGAGGCAGAGGAGGGCGAAGACCCGCTGCACGCTGCCAGAAACAACCCTCCAACAACCATCACCCAGAGGAGACCAGTACGAATAAGTAGCTTCATCGAGTTCCCTCAAATAACCTCAAGTGTCTTCAAGTATTCTCACAGGTCCTCACGTGTCCTCGAAAGGTACTCCAGCCATCTTGCCCCCTTCTCCTACTCATCGGGTTCCAGGTAGAAGGTCAGCGGGTAGTTGGCTTCGCGGGCCGCGTTGTGGGCGGCATAGACCCGCTCCTTTGCCTCCTCGTAGGGGAAGGTCGCCACGTGAGCGCGGCCATCGTGGTGCGCTTTCATCATCACCTGAAATGCCTGGTCGAAGTCCAGGTCAAAGAACAACCGAAGCACCACGACCACAAAGTCCATCGGCGTCACATCGTCATTTTGAACGATGATCCGGTAGGGTTTTTCCAACTCTTCGTCGCTCACGACGAGGTATTCAACGTTCGTGGTGGTGAGGGGAGGAGCGACCTGGATGTCCGGTTGATTCGGTGCCATATGTTTGCGCAATATGCCACAACGTGCGCCCGAGGAGGGCCGGGTCGTGGCGAATGGTATCTTGCTTATTCCAGAGTTCCCGTTTTTGGGTCAATTGTTCGCAATAGGTGTCTACCAGAGGATGAACCCCCAGATCCGCAATCCGCTGAATCTCATCGTCATACGGCTGGAGCAGGTAGATCCCCTCGGCAGCATAGCGAGCCAGCAGCGCCGGGTCCAGGTGGTCGCTGCGGTTGACCAGCACCACATCAATCACCCCCGGCCCGACCATATCCACAAGCCGCTGAATATGGTCAAATGTCTGGTAGCCATCGGTCTGGCCGGGTTGGGTCGTCGTATTGCAAATGAAGACGACCGTTCCGCGGGTGCGGTGGAGCGCTTCTGCGACCCCCTGAAACAGGAGCGTGGCCAGCACGGAGGTGTAGAAACTCCCTGGCCCGAGCACCACGATATCGGCACTGGTGATGGCGGCGACCGCGGGCGGATAGGCCGGAGCCGATTCATCGGCCAGGAACAGGCGGCGTATGGGGGCTTTGTTAGTGCCTCGCACCGCCAGTTCATTCTGCATCACGCTGCCATCTTCCAGTTCGGCGCACAGGTTGGTACTGACTGTCGAGACGGGGAGCACCTGGGCCGTGCTCTGGAGCAACTCCCCCACGATTTCAATCGCCTGGGCAAAATCGTTCGTCAGTTGCTTCAAGGCAGTGATGAGCAGATTGCCAAATGCCATGCCATCAAAGAGGGGTTCGCCTGGCGAGACCAGGCGGTGCTGGACGAGCCGCACCATCAGGGAGTCCGGGTCGTCTGTCAGGCTGGCCAGCGCGTTGCGCAGGTCGCCGGGGGCCGGCATATCCCCAATCGTGCGGGCCAGGCCCGTGCTGCGGCCCGTGTCGGTGACGGCAACCACCGCGGTGCGACGGGCAAAGGAGGGCTGTGCCCCCCGAAGGACCTGACTTACCCCGTTCCCCCCGCCAATGGCAACGATATGCCTTTCCGAGGGGGTGGGAGGTGGGGAAGCAGCATGATGGAGCGTATTCAAGGGCATCGTCTCCCGTACAACTCACCGAATCTTGCGCGGTGGAAGCCACGCCACTTCAGTGGCAGTGGAGGAAACCGCGCTCCTCTTTTCTTTTACTCCAACCATTCCACAACGTCGTCCTGGGCTGGTTTTTCGCCTTACGGCGGGAA
>DAOTUF010000643.1:0-7972 GCA_034437495.1 Chloroflexaceae bacterium
TTCCCGCCGTAAGGCGAAAAACCAGCCCAGGACGACGTTGTGGAATGGCTGGAGTAAAAGCGGTTTCCTCCACTGCCACTGAAGTGGCGTGGCTTCCACCGCGCAAGATTCGGCGAGTGATCACCAGGACAATCAGGATGTCTTTACTAAGGGTAGTAAAAGTTCGTAATTGAGGAGAACAAACTAATGAAACGACGAATGTTGTCTCTTCTGGCGTTGGTAGCTTTGCTGAGCGTTGTGCTCGTTGCTCCCGCGCCATCGCAGGCTCAGGGACCAGATGCAGAGCTTCAGCAGGGCGTCCCGGGGACGGGGTTTGTGTCGGCGTTCCGGGTATTGAACCTGAACCCGGATACCACCAATATGGCCACGTGTGATCTCGTGGTGTACGACCACGCGACGGGGAATGAGATCTATCAGAACACCCTGCCGGAAATCCCCGGTGGCTCCAGCACCTACGTTCACACCCGCGCAGAAGCAGGAGCCGATGGATGGTCTGGCGAGGCGTTCCCCGATGACATGGAGGGGGCCGCTGTGCTGAACTGTACGGAAGATGTGGCGGCCGTGGTCAACTTCCAGATTCCTGGCAAGTGGGGCGATACCTTCATCGGGGTCAGCCAGGACCATGTCGCGGAAGAGTTGCTTATCCCCATGGCATACAATGATTTCTTTGACTATAACACCTCTATCCGCATTCAGAACACCACCAACCAGGCGATGACCGGAGTGACGGTCGAATATTACACCGCTGGTGAGACGACCATGGTCGATAGCCAGACGGTGAACATCCCGGCCAATGGAGCCGTGTTTGTCGACCAGGCAGGCCGCACCAACCTGCAAATGGATACCGCTTACTCCGCCCGTATTACCTCGCCGGGTGGCGGGTTGGCCGTCATCGGGACCATCTATGGTAGCCAGGGCACCGGCGTGCAAAACCAGCTCTATGCCTTCTCTGCCTTCAATGAAGGTTCCACTTCGCCCATTCAGGCTCCCGTGATTATGGCAGACTACTATGGCAACAATACCGCCACGACGATTCAGAATGCCAGCCCGGATACGGCTACCGACGTTCAGGTCACGTATGATTCTGGCGATACCTTTACCTACTCAGGGATGCACGATGGTGCGCTGCTGCAACCCCGCGCGTCCTGGGTCGTTGAGGATTTCAACAACGCCGATCTTCTGGGCAATGATGTTGCTCAGAGGATTACGGGGGCGGTCATCCAGAGCACTGGTGACAACCCGCAGCCGCTGATCGTGACGGTCAACGAGTCGGACAATGTGGGTCTCAACCGCGCCTCGACCTATGAAGGGCAGGTCGGTGGGGCTACGCAGATCCTCGTTCCGCTGGTCATGAAGGAATACTATGGGTACAACTCCAGCGTGACCTGCAAGGGCACCACCTCGAACGTGACCAGCGTGGACCTGACCTACACTGGGACGGCCGGTGCCGATGCCCAGCCCATCACCCCGGTCGAAAGAACCTTTGACATTGGGGCCACCAATGGGGTTATCTATCAGGGCGATTCAGAAGACCTGCCAGAACTCTACAGTGGCAGCATGACGATTGAAGCCTCCAGCCCGATTGTCTGTGTGGTCAACCAGGACTTGAACAGCGGCCCGGCGGCTTCGGATCCCAACGACGAACTCTTTGCCTACAACGGCATCCTGGGGCAGTAGTCTCTGTGCACGAAGTGCTTCGGCCTTGAACGGAGCATGAACGGCAACAAAGGAGCCAGGGGGAACCGCAACCTCCCCCTGGCCTTTTGTGGTATCATAAGCGCATAATCGCAGAGCCATCGTGGTCTCCCACAGGAAGGTGGGACCAGCAAAGGCAAGAAAAGGAGGAACGGTGGCGTTTTCCCTTGCTCAGGCAGGGGGGAGCCTGCGCCGCCATTGCTATGAAGAAAACGATATTCCTGTTGGTCTGGGTGCTGGTTGTCTCATCGCTCTGGGTCGGGTGTGCTGCCCCGGCTCCCACCGAGGAGCCGGAGGGACCTGCACCTTCGCCCGCCGCCACCGACGCCGCCACCGAGGAGCCGGAGGGACCTGCGCCTTCGCCCGCCGCCACCGAGGAGACGGAGGAGACCGCGCCCTATCCTATGCCGACCCGTCGGAGCCGTCCAACAGCCTACCCCGCTCCGCCGTCGTCGGCATCCCCTACTTCGTCACCCTCTCCGATGCCGACCGTGCCGATGTATACCGAGGAGACGGGCGCGATTACCGGGGTACTGCTGAATGAAGCCACGGGCGAGCCGCTGGAGAACCTCACCGTGTTTGCGGCGACCATTTCCGAGGACGATGATATCATCAGCTACAATGACCAGACCTCCAGCCGGGGCCACGTGCTTCCTGGCAACGAGGGGCGATTTAGCATCAAGCAGGTGGAACCGGGGCGGTATTCGCTGGCGCTCTGGACTCCGAAGAGTTCTCTGCTCGTGCCAGACCCGGAAAGCGACGATCCATCCTCGGCCATCCTGGTCATAGTAGAAGCGGGGGAAGTGACCGACGTCGGGACCATTCGGATCCCCCAACCCTGATGCTCACGGAAGATGGCGTATATCCCGCTCAAAAGGGATACAGATATAATTTAGATACGGGTGATGATATTCACCCCGGGGGCGGTCTTGCCGCTCCCACCCGGTTCATCACCCGTTCCTCATTCCAGAGAGGAAGGACTACCTGCGTATGCTCGAAAAAACCACCACCACCCTGCTGGTCATTGACGTGCAAGGAAACCTGGCGCACGCGATGCACCAGAAAGAAACCCTGTTTGCCCACCTCTCGACGCTCATCCGGGGGGCACAGATACTCGACCTCCCCATCATCGTCACGGAGCAGTACCCGAAGGGGTTGGGGCCGACCATCCCGGAGATAGCCGACCTGCTCCCCGGTATGCAGCCAATCAGCAAGGTGGCGTTTAGTTGCTGCGGCGAAGAACGGTTCATGCAGGCGTTGACCGCACTGAACCGCTCGCACGTCCTGGTCGCCGGCATCGAGGCTCACGTCTGCGTCTACCAGACCGCGGCGGACCTGCTTCGACAGGGGTATGAGGTGGAAATTGTGACCGACGCCGTTTCTGCGAGGACCGCCAGCAACCGGGATATCGGCCTGGCGCGGATGAAGGCGTGCGGGTCCCACCTGACCAGCGTCGAGATGGCCCTGTTTGAGTTGATGAAGGTCGCGGGGGGAGAACAGTTCAAGGCCATTCAAAAGCTGGTGAAGTAGCCTTGCCTGACCCACCCGTTGTGCCGCTGCCCTCCCTGGCCATCGTGATTGTTTCGTGGAACGTGCGCGACCTGCTGCGGCGCTGCCTGCACGCGGTTGAGGCTTCGTTGAGCGGCAGTGGCATAGGCTATGAGGTTATTGTCGTGGAGCACGCCAGCAGCGACGGGACGGCTGCGATGCTGCGGGAGGAGTTTCCCCGGGTGCGAGTGCTGGAACCTGGGCACAACCCGGGCTTTGCGGCGGGCAACAACCTGGCGCTGCGCTCCCTCCTCTTCCCCACCCCCGACTCCTCCCCCCCGTTTCTCAACCCCCGGCCCCTGGTGCTGCTGCTCAACCCCGACACCGAGCCGCTCGGTGATGCTTTGCCGCGCCTGGTGCGCTATCTGGACGCCCACCCGGAGGCGGTGGCAGTGGGTCCGCAGCTGCGCTATGCAGACGGCAGCGTCCAGTCATCGCGGCGGCGCTTCCCGACCAGGCTCACCTTCTTCTGGGAGAGCACCCCCCTGGAGCGGCTCTGGCCTGACAACCCGTGGACACGGCGCTATCGCTGTGCCGACCAGAGCGACGAGACTGCGCAGCGGGTAGACTGGCTCGTAGGGGCGGCACTGCTCGTGCGCGGCGAGACCATCGTCCGGGCCGGGTTGCTCGATGAGGGGTTCTTTCTCTACAGTGAGGAACTGGAGTGGCAGCACCGCCTTCGGGAAAGGGGAGAGGGGGATGGGAAGGGAGAAGGAGCGGAGGCAGCTATCGTCTACCTCCCCGCAGCGGTCGTGGTCCACCACGAGGGCCGGAGCAGCGAACAGGTCCCCGCGGCCCGCCACATCCATTTTCAGCGCAGCCGGGTGCGGTTGGTGTGGCTGTGGTATGGAGCGGGGTTTGCTGCGGTGCTGCGCGGCTTTTTGCTCCTCTGCTACGCCTGGGAACTGGGCATTGAAAGCTTCAAATGGCTCATCGGACACCGCCGCGCCCTGCGGAGCCAGCGTATCGGGGTCTATGTGAAGGTGCTGCGCAGCGGTCTGCGATAATACCTTCTTGTCCGGGCCATCCAGTCCAGGAAAGATCCTCTTCCTGCCGCGCTGTGATATAATCTCTATTGAAGAGTATCCGTCGAATAGTTGGAAGGAGCCAGGTTCTCAGCCATGGTGATGTGTCCCTCACGACAGACCACAGGTGGAACGGTTTCGCCGCAGACGAGCTATGCCGTGCTGCTCCTCGCCTATGGTGGCCCGGATTCGCTGGACGATGTGGAACCCTTTTTGCTAGATATTCGAGGAGGACGACCAACCCCCCCCGATCTCATTGCCGAAATCCGCGAACGGTACGCCCGCATTGGCGGGAAATCACCCCTGCTGGATATCACTTCGATGCAGGCAGAAGCCCTGGAGCAGCGTCTCAACGGGGGGGATGATGACGCGGAAGCGCAGCGGACCCCCGTGCATCCCTCCTATCGCGTCTTCATCGGGATGCGCCACTGGCATCCTCGCATTGCCGACACGCTGGCGGACATTGCCGCTCAGGGGGTTGACCATCTGGTCGCGCTGTGTATGACCCCCATCTACTCTGCCATGACCGTCGGGGCTTACTTTGAGAAGCTCCGCGAGTCCCGGGAACAGGTGGGGACCGACCTGCCCACCACCTCCATCGACCACTGGCACACCCACCCGCTGTACATTGAGGCGATTGCCGAAAAGGTCTCGGCGGCCCTTGAACGCTTCCCCGAGGCGGTGCGGTCCGAGGTGCAGCTTATCTTCTCCTCGCACAGCCTGCCCGCCTCGCTCATTGAGCAGGGCGACCCCTACGATACGCAGTTGCGGGAGATTGCCCAGAGCGTCATCAATCGGATGGAGATGGGAGCGAAGGCAACCCCCCCGCTCTCGGAGCGCTGGCACTTCTGCTACCAGAGCGCCGGTGCCCGCAAGGTGGTATGGCTCGGCCCGCCCATCGAAGAGGTTATCACCCGTCTGGCGCAGGAGGGACACTCGAACCTGCTGGTGGTTCCCATTGGCTTTCTGTGTGACCATGTGGAAGTCCTGTATGATATTGATGTGGAATGCCAGGAGCTTGCCCGGGAACAGGGGGTGCGCCTGGAACGCACGGAGTCGCTCAATACGTCCCCGACCTTCATTGCAGCGCTGGCGGACGTGGTGCGCAACGCGGTGGGCGACCGCTCCAGGTAAAACGAAATGATGGGAAGCGGAATGCACGGAGAGGTAGGCTTCTCCGTGTTTCTGTCTCATGGTTCGGGTTCCCCCTTGATACTGCTTCTCTCCGGGTGCGCTGTGGGTGCGCTTCGGAGGCGCTTCGTTGATGCCGGCCATCGTAACGGGCCGTACTGGTCGTCTCGTATCTCGTTTTCGTTGTTATTGTTCCTGCACTTATTGTTGGTATTCAAAGGAGGAACCACAATGCAAAAGAAAGACTACGCATCAAGCGGGGACTGGCCCCGCTCCCTGTGGTGCTCACTGCTGCTGGTGGGCACACTCCTGGTGAGCCTGCTCCTCGCCGGGGTGCTGCGGCTCAGTGGGATTGCCTTTGCCGCTGACGGACAATCCCCCTCCCTCCGGGGAGCACCGGCACCGGGAGGGGAACCACCCGCCGACCCCATGCCCCATCAGCGCATCCGGGTGGCGCAAGAAACGCCCCCGGAGGTCGGGTTTGCTGGTGGGTCGAAGCTCGTGCCCGGCGGCAAGATTTTGCTGCCGGTCTCGCTCAACCCACGCGGCAACAGTGGCATCGACAGGCTGCAATTTACGGTGCGCTACGACCACGAGGCCCTGAACGTGGTCGAAACGATTACCCCGCTCACCTCAACCGTCGAGGAAGGAATAACCCCCGACACGGTGAGCATCGATATGGAGTATCAGGACGACCTTGCCGAAGGTCAGTTTACGCTTGTTATCACCAAAACCGATATCCCGTTCCACTTCCAGAAGTCCAGCCCGGTGGCGCATGTCTGGATAGAGGCAAAAGCGCTGTCCGAACTCCCCTCCGAGAGCCTGATACCGGCGTCGGTGGGGGTCGTGAACGGGACATGCCGCTACTGGGCGGGAGGGGTGGAAGCAACCTGTTCGCCCCTTTCGAGCCGCCTGGACGTCCTGACAGAGCTTGAAGCCTTTAGCCCCGGCCCGAGCGACCCGACGATTCTGGGCAACACCACTGTCCTGACCCTCTCGGCAGCCACCGGCTATAGCCACATTCTCTGGGATATCTATGGAGACGGTTCGGTCATCTACCGCAGGACGACACAGCCCGATGAGAATTTCCGCATCCTCGAAACGTTTTTCTACACGCGGACGAGCCAGCCCGGGACCCCGTTTATCCCCGCTGCGGTGATGTATGATGTGCATAACACGGCTATCCTGACGGGAACGTTCGACGCCGGGGTGGTGGTCCAGGTACCAGACCCGGTGCTCGACGTGGAGACTCCCGTCTACCTTGACCGCACCACTGATGTGACCCTGACGCTGCACCCGGAGCTGCTGCGCCGCACCGGGGCCGGGGGAACCGAAGAGGAAGGCGTCTATGAGGGGGTGCTGTGGGACTTTGGCGACGGGACCACGGAGATACGGGGACCGGATGAGCCGTTTGTGCTGACCCACACCTACACCCGCACCGGCGGGTATGAGATCCGTACGGTGGCCTTCCTCTCGCGGGGGGGAACCTATGTCTACGGAACGGGGATGAACCTGGCAGCCACCACCGTGAATGTCCAGCCTCCGGCAGTGGCGCTGGACCTGGTCGGGGTGGATACGCCGAGCATCAACCTGGGGGAGGACCTCCAGTTTCAGGTTACAGTCACGAACTTCGCCTATGACCCGGAGAAGGGTGGCCATCTGGAGGTCAGCTTTGGGGATGGGAGCGAGCCGTTTGTCGAACCGGACATCCAGCCTGTGGGGGATATGCTGGAGGTGATGGTTCCAACCCATACGTACACGCAGCCCGGTCAATATCCCGTCACGGCGCGGCTGGTCTACGAGGGCATGACGAGGGCTAATGAGGGGGTTGACAGCCTCAATGTGACCGTTCGGCACGTGCCGGTGACGCTTTCGATGGGGGTGTCGGATGACCGCCTCAGAGCCGACAGCCAGAGCACCACGGTCATTACGGCCTATGTCGAGACGGAACAAAGCGGGTCCCTGGTGGCGATGGAGGGGCAGGAAGTCGTCTTTTCGCTCGAACCCGCCGACCTGGGTACCATTCTCAACCCGAGCGTGACGACGGGAGCGGATGGGATGGCTCGGACGGAACTTCGCTCCGGGCAGCGGAAGGGATGGGGCACGGTGACAGCCAGTGCTGGCGACCTGGAAGCCTCCGACCTGGTGGCGCTCGTTGAATACATTTACGTGCCGCTCATCGCCAACTCCGACACCGGTGAGTTCCAGCCCATTGGACCCGCGGCGGGGAGGAGCGGTCGGTGAGAAGGGAGGTGATGGGGGGCACCCCATCGTATGGTATAATCGAACCCCGGTGCGCTGGTACGCTGGTGCATCGGGGTAATCGGGGTAATCGGGGTAAGGGAATAATGGTCTGGTCAGGGACAGGAGCTATAGCTAGATAGGCAAAAGATACCCAGAAGTGAGCAGGAGTGCTCGTTAGGCACACGAGAGAAAGGAGCGAAATGCGGAAACGGTATTTCCCAGAGGCACCAGCGGGCGAAAGCCAAGCTCCCTGGAACGCTGATGACGGGCGATGAGAGCAGCCCGGTTGCGCTTACCCACGGTTAAAAAGGCCCCCTGGGGCGGGTGGA
>DAOTUF010000644.1:0-7819 GCA_034437495.1 Chloroflexaceae bacterium
TTCCCGCCGTAAGGCGAAAAACCAGCCCAGGACGACATGGTGGAACGTTTGGAGAAAAGAAAGGAGGACGGCGGCGCTTCCTCCACCCGCTGAAGCAGGTGGTTTCCTGCGCCGCCATTTCTATGAAATCGAAGAAACAAAACCATTGCCCGATAATCCTGGCCTGTTCAGGCAGGTGGGTCCCCGCGTTGCTCTGTAATCTTTGACCCTGTTTTGACCCTGTATGGAGGTACCCATGAGTTTTCTTCGAACTACTCCTGATCCTGAGCGAGTAGGCCCTGACAGTGTTGCTTCGCCGGGTATCAACCCCTGGGCGGTGCTCGATACGCTCCCGGAATATATCGCGGTGGTCGATATGGAGGGAACCATCCAGTATCTTAACGCAACCTGGTACCAACTGGTTCTTGAACGTTCCGTTGGCGATGTGGGGTTTACCGTCGGAAGCAACTACCTTGCCAGTTTTCAAGCCGCGTTCGGTCCCAGTGGGGCTGACGTTCAGGCTATGGAAGAGGGGTTGCAGGCCGTGCTCTATGGGCGGGAGGACCGGTGGGTGTGCGAATATCCCTATGACCAGCCGGGCGAGCAACGGTGGTTCACCGCTACCATCACCCCGACCTACATGGCCAATGGGTCACGCGGGGCCCTCATCCGTCAGATTGATACCACGACGTCAAAGCAAGCCGAGGAGCGGCTCCGCAACCAGCACACGTCCCTGGAGGCGGTCCGGTGTACGGCCAGGCGGTTCCTGAAGTCCCCCGAGCTGAATTCGTCTATGAGCGCGGTTCTGGAGTATCTCAGCAAGGCGACCGGCCTGAGCCGGGCCTGTGCCGCAGCAGATATTGTGGCTGCCGCTACCCACTACCACTATCTGGAACTGGAACCGTTTTATCCTGGCTTTGCTGAGGCTTCGTTTCAAGAAAACGGCCCTGGGAATGGCAATGGCAATGGAGAGGGATACGAATACCTGCGCTTCATGGACCAGGTCTGGCCTTCGATAGCCGGGGGTGAGCGAGATGAGGAGCGGTTCCCCTTTCGGCCATAGGCTATAGCGTGGGTCAGAAGTAACCAGGCGCAGGCGATATGACCCGACCGGGAGAGAATTTCCCCCTCCCGCAGAGAGATGCAGCGTGCTCTTGCACAGCCCACGGACCGGTGGCTCTTCTGCGGGAGGAGAGAGGGAACCGAACCTATACCATATCCCCCATGGCAAACAGCAATCCTCCCTCGCAGGCGACTTCGCCATCCACCAGCGCCCGACCGCTTCCCCGCCCGATATTGCGGCGAATCTTCTCCAGCGTCACTTCGAGCCGCAGGGTGTCCCCGGGCAGGACCGGACGTCGGAAGCGAACCTTGTCTACCCCGGCGAAGAAGGCCAGTTTTCCTTGATACTCTGGCAGGCTCAACACGGCCACGGCTCCCGTCTGGGCCAGGGCCTCGATGATGAGCACCCCGGGCATAATCGGTTGCTCCGGAAAGTGCCCCTGAAAAAACGGCTCGTTAATCGTGACCATCTTTTCCCCGACCGCTCGCACGCCCGGTTCCATCTCCAGCACCCGGTCAATGAGAAGGAAGGGATATCGGTGGGGGAGAATGGTCATAATTTCCTGTGTGGTCAGCATAGTTTTTCTCTTTCTGAACCCTTGACAATGCCTTATCACAATGCTACCATTGTAGCATATTCTTCATGAGGCAGGAGCAGATGGTATGCCCAACCAGCGTCGTTCCCCTCCTCAGCGGAGGCGAAGCCGAACTTCCTGTATGAGTCCGCCTGTCCTGATAGGGGCGCTGGTGGTCTTTCTGATTGGCGCGTACCTCGGGTTGCTCCGGCCCGGGTTGGGGGACTATGTTGCTCGTGAGATGGTCAAAAATGCGAGCATCTACCATGACACCGGGGAAATGCGGGAAGGGATGGCCGTGCAAGTCACCCAGGTCTTGCCAGATGCGATAGCTGCCCTCCCCTCCGGGCAGATACGCCTGCCGGAAAACCAGGTCAACGCCTATCTTCAGGCAAACCCCGATGCCCTTGAACCCATTGAGGACGTGACGGTGGACTTCCAGCCAGGACGGGTGATGGCCGACCTGTATGCATACGGAACTCGAAACCGCGTCACGTTCGGTCTGGACATGGAGGGAGATGAGATGGTCGCCGTGAATCCATCCCTTGAAGGTCCCCTGTCGTATATGCTTTCGTTTGGGGAGTTTCTTGATACGATGGAGGATCTGATAAATGATCAGATGGAAGCGCAGGACCGGGCCATTCTGGGGGTCCAGATTGAAGAGGACGAGATTATTCTTCTGATACAATAGACACAGGCACAAGCCCCGAAACATTCAAGAGGTAGCACAGCATGGCTTCAGAACACGAGCATGATTGGCTTTACAAACTGCGTCACTCCGCATCACATGTGATGGCCCAGGCCGTCCTTGAAATGTTCCCCGAAGGCAAAATTGCCATCGGGCCGCCCATCGAAGATGGCTTCTATTATGATTTTGACCTTCCCCGCACCCTCTCGCCAGACGACCTGGAAGAGATTGAAACCCGCATGCGCCGCATCATTGCCGAAAACCACCCCTTTGCCTGCCGCGAGGTGGAGGCCGAAGAAGCCCGCACCCTCTTCAAAGACCAGCCCTACAAGCTCGAACTGATAGAGGGGTTGGTCCGTGGGCAGGATGAATATGGGGATGCCTCATCCAACGGCGGTGGCGATGGCAACGGGAGCCGACCGGTCATCTCAACCTACCGCCATGATACCTTCGAAGACCTGTGCCGCGGCCCCCACCTGGAGCGGACGGGCCAGATACCCCCCGATGGGGTCAAGCTGCTCAGCATCGCGGGGGCCTACTGGCGCGGCAGCGAAGAGAACCCGATGCTCCAGCGTATCTATGGCACGGCCTGGAACAGCAAAGAGGAACTGGAACACCACCTCTGGAAGCTCGAAGAAGCCCGCAAACGCGACCATCGGCGGCTCGGCAAGGAACTCGACCTGTTCAGCGTCTCTGAGGATGTGGGGGCCGGGCTGATACTCTGGCACCCGAAAGGGGCCCGGGTGCGCGTCATCATCGAAGATTTTGTCCGTCAGTCTCACCTTGACCACGGCTATGAATGGGTCTTCTCGCCCCACATCGGGCGGGCGCGGCTCTGGCAAACATCGGGGCACCTGGACTTCTACAAGGAAAATATGTATTCGCCTATGGACATCGAAGGCGAACCCTACTACGTCAAGCCCATGAACTGCCCCTTCCATATCGAAATCTACCAGAGCCATCTTCGCTCCTACCGCGACCTGCCCATCCGCTACGCCGAATTCGGGACGGTCTACCGCTACGAACGGAGCGGGGTGCTGCACGGTCTGCCGCGAGTGCGCGGCTTCACGCAGGACGACGCCCACATCTTCTGCCGACCCGACCAGATAGAGGACGAAATTCGGAGTGCCCTGGAATTTTCCCTCTACGTCCTGCGAACCCTGGGTCTGAGCGATATCAAAGCCTACCTCGCCACCCGACCCGAGAAGTACGTCGGGGAACCGGCCAACTGGGACGAGGCGACCGAAGCGCTCCGCCGCGCCGTGGAGACGATCGACCTGCCCTATGAGGTGGACGAAGGGGGAGGCGCTTTCTACGGCCCGAAGATTGACCTGAAGGTCAGCGATGCCCTGGGCCGCGCCTGGCAACTCAGCACCATTCAGTTTGACTTCAACCTCTCTGAGCGGTTCGCCCTGGAATACGTTGGCGAGGATGGGCAGCACCACCGTCCCTACATGGTCCACCGCGCCCTGATGGGCAGCGTCGAACGCTTCTTCGGGGTGCTGGTTGAACACTTTGCGGGAGCCTTCCCCGTCTGGCTCGCTCCCGTTCAAGCCATGATCATCCCCATCACCGACCGCCACGTCGCCTATGCCAGCGAGGTGCAGCAGCGGATGCAGGCTGCCAGGCTGCGAGTCGAACTCAACCAGAGCCGCGACCGCATGCAGGCCAAAATCCGCACCGCCCAGTTGCAAAAGATACCATATATGCTTATAATCGGTGACAAAGAGCAGGCCGCCGGTGCGGTCTCGGTGCGACTGCGTTCGGGCGAAGACCTGGGAGCCATCCCCCTGGATACCTTCCTGGAACGTATCAGCACCGAAGTCGCTGAGAAAAGGTAAACAGGAGCAACCAGTCTATGGCTATGGGGCGTTTCGTCCGTGGTTTTCTGATTGGCGCACCGATTGGTGCCGCCATCGTTCTTTTTGTCACCCCGACCTCCGGCCGAGCCGTGGTACAGGGCATCAGCGAGCGTATCACGACCGCGGTAGAAGCGGGACAGCTTGCCGCCGCGCTCCACGAGCAGCAGATGTGGGACCAGCTCCGCCGTCAATTGAAAAGACCTGAAGCTGAAGACCTCCCCGCACCTCTGGCGGGTCCCCCCCCCGCGGAAGGTCCGCCAGAGAACCCGCCTGCCTGACCTGGTATGGAAAACCTGCTCCCCTTCCCCCTGCTGGCCCTGGTGGGTCAGGACGAACTCAAGACCGCGCTCGTCCTGGGGCTTATCAACCCCCAGATCGGGGGAGTGCTGCTGAGCGGTCCCTATGGCGTCGGCAAAACGACTGCCGTGCGCGGCCTGCTCGATATTATGCCCCAGGTGGACTACGAGGTTGAAGACCGCGAAGGCCACCCCCAGACCATCCGTATGCCCATGCGTCTGGTCGAACTGCCGCTCAACGCCCGCATAGAGGACGTGGTAGGGGGGCTGAACGAGCGCGTGGCCCTGGAGCAGCGCAAGGCCGTCCTGGAGGAGGGGGTGCTTGCCAAAGCCCACAAAAGCCTGCTCTACATCGATGAGATAAACCTGCTCGACCCCCAGGTGGTTGATGTCATCCTTGACGCTGCTGCTCAGGGACGGGTGATGGTCCGGCGCGGGCCGCTCATCCGGCTCTTCCCCTCCCAATTCGTCCTGGTAGGTTCGATGAACCCCGAAGAAGGTCGCCTGCGCCCCCAGATTCTCGACCGCTTCGGCCTGCGAGTGTGGGTGTCGCCGCTTCCAGAAAGCCACGAGCGTATCGAAACCTACCGCCGTAGCCAGGCGTTCCGCTCCGACCCGGTGGCGTTTCGCGCTCGCTACGCGGACCAGACCGAGGCGCTCCGCGAAGAGGTAGCAGTAGCCCGCGAAATCCTCCCCCACGTGACCATCCCCGCTGATATCGAAACCCTGGTAGCCGCCCTGACCTATGACCTCCGTATCCCCTCGCACCGGGCCGAGATTGCCCTGCTCGAAGCGGCCCGCGCCCGCGCTGCCGCTGACTTCCGCGGTGCGGTCATCGCAGAGGATATCCAGCAGCTTGCCCCCCTTGCCCTGCGCCAGCGACACAGCACTACCCTGGATGCCTACGCTGCCGAGGTGCGGCGGGAAGACGAGGCGATTGGCGCAGCCCTCGAACGCGCCGGAATGCCGAATCCCCCCCCACAACAGGCGGGGTCTGACCGTCAGCCACACCCCGCGTCCACTGCCCACGAGCGTGAAGAACCCGGGCCTCTTCCCAGAGAATCGACCTGAACATGACCCAGATGTACTATCCAGACCCTTGACGCTCCCCGGAAAACTCGCTATAATACGATTGAGTAGTCCATATAGACTCCCCTCATCTCATCCCCTGAACGATCAAGTTGTATACTTGAAACCGTAGGCAACGGTCTAGCCCTGAACACAAACCGAGGCCGCCCGATACCACGAACTGAACAGAGCAAGGCTACCTGCACCTTAGCAACATGCCAGAACTCGAACCGACCCCACCCGTCAGGGGAGGTGTGGGGGGACCGGTTGTGGCATGACTGAGAGGGAGTTTCAAAGGTCCAGGCTACCAGTCCTGAACTGGTCGTCCCCGGTCGTGGCTACGTCGGGACGTAAAACACGCCTGTGGACTGCGTGTCAGACGTTCGCTTGAGAACGCAGTGCAGGATGAAGCAGGAATTTCGGCAATGGACAAAGCGGACCTTCGGGTCCATTTGAACACCTAGAAAGTAGCAGGAAAGCAATGATATCAACTCCAGGTGGAACATCGCTCTTACATCTCATTAGTGAGATGCAAGATCAGAAGCATTTTCGGGAGTTGCATTGGACCGGGTCGCTTGAAGAGTACCTGGCAATTATCTCTCAGCACCCATCCGTGACCCGCAATGCCTTTCAACGCATCTACGACATGATCATGTCCCATGGGACGGAGGAATTTGTAGATGCGAAGAAGCGCCTGATTCGCTATAAATTCTTTTCCGATGAATCCTTCGATGGGGACGACGCCGTTTTTGGCCTGGAAATCTCCTTGATGCGGCTGGTCAACTTCTTCAAGAGTGCGGCCCAGGGCTATGGCACCGAAAAGCGGGTGCTGCTCCTGCATGGCCCCGTTGGGAGTTCCAAGAGCACCATTGTCCGCCGCATCAAACGCGGCCTTGAGCGCTATACCAGGACCGAAGAGGGAGCGCTCTATACCCACGACTGGTATCTGGGCGATGTCGAAGATATCGAGGCCGGTCGGGTAAAAGAAAGCGATTGGGAACCCTGCCCCATGCGAGAAGAACCGCTGCACCTCATCCCCCCCGACCTGCGCCAGGTCTTTGCCGAACGCTTCAACGAAGGCCGTCCCTTGGAAGAACACATCGCGATTGTCGGGGACCTGTGCCCGGTGTGCCGCTACAACTACCGCGACCTGATGCGGCGCTATGACGGCGACTGGTCGAAGATGATACGCCACATCCGCGTGCGCCGCCTCGTCTTTGCCGAGCAAGACCGTGTCGGGGTTGGGACCTTCCAGCCCAAAGACGAAAAGAACCAGGACTCGACCGAACTGACCGGCGACATCAACTACCGCAAGATTGCCATCTACGGGAGCGACAGCGACCCGCGGGCCTTCAACTTCGACGGAGAATTCAACATTGCCAACCGCGGGGTGATTGAGTTTATCGAGATGCTCAAACTGGACGTGGCCTTTCTCTACGACCTGCTCGGGGCATCGCAAGAGCACAAAATCAAGTCCAAAAAGTTTGCGCAAACCGATATTGACGAAGTGATTATCGGGCATACGAACGAGCCAGAATATCGCCGCCTCGAAAACAACGAGTTCATGGAAGCGCTCAAAGACCGCACCGTACGCATCGACATTCCCTACATCACCCGCCTGCGCGACGAAATCAGGATCTATGAGCGGGACTTCAACAGGAAGAAGGTGCGGGTCCACATCGCTCCCCACACCATCGAAATGGCCGCGATGTGGGCCGTCCTCACGCGGTTGGAAGAACCGAAAAAGGCCAACCTGACCTTGCTGCAAAAGATGAAGCTCTACAACGGGAAGACGCTGCCGGGCTTCACCGAAGACAATATCAAAGAACTGCGCAAGGAAGCCAGTCGAGAGGGGATGGAGGGCATCAGTCCGCGCTACATCCAGGACAAAATCAGCAACGCCCTGGTCATCTACCAGGAAGAAGGGTACATCAACCCCTTTATGGTGCTGACCGAACTGGAAACCGGCCTGAAGAACCATGCCCTGATTACCAATGAGGACGACCGCCGCCGCTACCGCGACCTGCTCTCAGTGGTGCGAGAGGAGTATACCGAAATCGTGAAGAACGAAGTGCAGCGGGCGATTAGCGCCGACGAAGAGGCCATCACCCGGATGTGTGCCAACTACATCGACAACATCAAAGCCTACACGCAGCGCGAACGCATCCGCAACAAGTATACGGGCCAGTATGAGGAGCCGGACGAGCGCCTGATGCGGAGTATCGAAGAGAAAATCGACATCCCCGAATCCCGCAAGGATGATTTCCGCCGCGAAATCATGAACTATAT
>DAOTUF010000645.1:0-16987 GCA_034437495.1 Chloroflexaceae bacterium
TCGTTAAACAGGCAGACGGTCTATGCTCGTGCGACCAGCACGACAAGCCTCCCTATCTGAACGAGGCACACGTTACCGCCGTAAGGCGAGTGGGTTTGCTGGTTTTCCCGCCGTAAGGTAAAAAACCAGCCCCAAGCCGGGTAGGGCTACCCGTATGGCTTCGGCAATGGGCTGAAGCCGCTGAAGCAGGGCGCTTCCTCCCAGCGGCTCAAGCACCTGGGCTTCCGCGCCTGAAGGCAAGCATCTGTGAAAAGAGACTACCAGAGGATACACGCTGGCCCATTGGAATAATCTTCCCACGTTATCCTGGACTAAATCTGGTAGTCGTGTTTGCGCTTTCCGTTGGACCGTCGGACCAACGATGTGGTTCCCAGGGAAGCGCCTGGGTATCGTGGGGCATGCTTGTGGCAGAAGGCCGCTGCTCCTGGCAAGCAGGGGTCTCCCAGAAGGCATGACCATTGAAAGGGAACGGTTCTACGCATGGGTGATAACCGCTGGCTCAAGAATAGTTTTGTCTATTTGATCATCCTCGTGGCAGCACTGGCTCTCTTCTTCCAATACTTTGGGCATAATGCGAACCAGAACAACGAGAAGGGTATAGCCCAGGTGATCGCCGATGCCAAAGCGGGAAAAATTGAGCAAATTGAAGCAGAGGCAGGTGAAGAAGAGATTACCGTCACATACCGGGGAGATCCCACCGAATACCGTTCGCGTATCGAACCCAACGACAGCATCATGACCTTGCTGTCGAATTATGAGGTTCCAGTGGCTACAGACGCGGAAGGAGAAGGGATAAACGTTGTCGTCAAGCCCGCCCCGGTCTGGGATGGATGGGTGAGTGCGCTGACCTTTGTGCTTCCGATGCTGCTGCTTATCGGGTTCTTCTTTTTCTTTATGCGTCAGGCGCAAGGAAGCAACAACCAGGCTCTCTCCTTTGGGAAGAGCCGCGCCCGGATGTTTACCGGCGATAAGCCGACCGTCACATTTGCTGATGTCGCAGGGCAGGAAGAATCCAAACAAGATTTGACCGAGGTCGTTGAGTTTTTGAAATATCCCGATAAATTTGCTTCCCTTGGGGCCCGCATCCCACGCGGGGTGCTGATGGTGGGGCCGCCCGGCACGGGCAAGACCCTCCTCTCCCGCGCCGTGGCCGGAGAAGCGGGGGTCCCGTTTTTCTCCATCAGCGGCTCAGAATTCGTGGAAATGTTTGTCGGGGTCGGGGCCAGCCGTGTGCGCGACCTGTTCGACCAGGCCAAGCGCAATGCGCCCTGTATCGTCTTCATTGATGAAATTGACGCCGTTGGTCGGCAGCGCGGCGCGGGTCTGGGTGGTTCGCACGACGAACGAGAACAGACCTTGAACCAGATTCTCGTGGAAATGGACGGGTTCGACACCAACACGAACGTGATTGTCATTGCCGCTACCAACCGCCCGGATGTCCTGGACCCGGCCCTCATCCGGCCCGGTCGCTTCGACCGTCAGGTGGTGCTGGACACACCAGACATTCGCGGTCGGACCGCCGTGCTCAAAGTGCATACCAAAGGGAAGCCTCTGAGCGATGACGTCAATCTGGAAATAATTGGCAAGCAGACCCCCGGTTTCTCCGGGGCTGACCTGGCCAATGCCATCAACGAAGCGGCTATTCTGGCGGCTCGCCGCTCCAAGAAGCAGATTGGGATGGCCGAACTGCAAGACGCGGTCGAGCGGGTCATGATGGGCGGCCCCGAACGGCGCAGCCGCGTGATGACCGACCGCGAGAAGCTCATTACGGCCTACCACGAGTCAGGGCACGCCATTGTCGCCCACGCCATGCCCGACTCTAACCCCGTCCAGAAAGTCACGATTATTCCGCGGGGCATGGCCGGTGGCTATACGCTCATGGTCCCCGAGGAAGAACGCCGCTACTTCAGTGTCGCCATGTTCGAGGCTCAGCTTGCTATGGCGATGGGTGGGCGCGTGGCCGAAGAAATCGTCTTTGGGGATATCACCACCGGGGCAAGCGGGGATATCTCGAATGCCACCAAGACCGCCCGGGCAATGATTATGCGCTACGGGATGAGCACCAAGCTCGGACCCATTGCCTTCGGGGAAAAAGATGAGCTGATTTTCCTCGGACGCGAGATCAGCGAGCAGCGCAATTATGGCGATGACGTGGCCAAATACATTGATGAGGAGGTCCATCGCTTGATTGCCGAAGCCTACGACAATGCGCGGTCCATCCTGCTCAAGTACCGCTCGGTGCTTGACGATATGTCCAATGCCTTGCTGGAGCTTGAAACGCTGGATGGTGAACGGCTGCGCGAACTGATGGAGCGTATCCCCCGTGGGAGCTTCAAGGTCAATGGGCGCAAAAAGGGCTTCATGGTCGAAGGAGATGGCCTGACTCCCAAGGTCATCGCACCTGGGAGTATGAATAGTCCCTTTCCGGCCTGAGCATGAGATGGTCACGAGGTGATGGGACGAAACCAGACCACGGCGAGGAAGCACGCTCCTCGGTCCGGGTCGTGAGGTTCGCCCGTCACCTCGCTGCCGTTCATCGTCATCATGCTCAGTGTGCTGCCTCAGACCAATGGTTTCGTACCCGGTCAAACCATCATCATTTCCCCTTGTGAGGAGCAAACCGCCATGCGACGAGTGGTTGTCGGGATATCAGGAGCCAGCGGGGTCATCTATGGGATTCGCTTTCTGGAGGTGGTGCAGCAGGTTGCCGACCTGGAAGTCCACCTGGTCATCAGCGATGCTGCCCGTCAGACCATCGGGTTGGAAACGGATTATGACCTGGATGCTGTCGAGCGCCTGGCCGATGTCACCCACCATTCTGGCAATATTGCCGCTGCAATTGCCAGCGGCTCCTTTCGCACCGACGGCATGGTCATCCTCCCCTGTTCGATGAAAACATTGAGCGCCATTGCCTGGTCAGATGCCAGTACCCTGCTCACCCGCGCCGCCGATGTCACCCTCAAGGAGCGGCGGAGACTCGTGATCGTCCCTCGTGAAACCCCGCTCCACCTGGGGCACCTGCGCTTGATGACCCAGGTAACGGAGCTTGGGGCTATCGTGATGCCGCCAATGCCCGCATTCTACCACCGTCCGCGCACGATTGACGATATCATCAACCAGACGGTCAACCGGGTTCTGGATGTGATGGGTATCACGCTGCCAGACGACCTGTTTGTCCGCTGGCAAGGGAGATAGATGCTTCAATGTCCATGTTACCTCCTCCACGTTCCTACCGCCCAATCCGTGAACGGTCTTCAGCTTCATCTCGCATCCCCCCCCGGACGACCCGTGAATACCCTGTCAGGCGGCGGCGGCCCGGAGCCGCGTCTCCCCGTCCCTCCGCCCGTCGGCGTGGTGGCAGGTGTGGAGCCATCCTGCTTGGTCTGGTATTGCTCATCGTCGTGGTCGGGATTGTCGTCGGGGTGATGATGCATCGCTTCAACGAAATCGCCAGCAATGTGGTGATGCCCGACCCGCGCTATGCCCAACCAAACCCCGATGCAACGGTCGTCCCGGCCCGTCTCCCCGATATCCTGCACGAGCCGTTCAATGTGCTGCTCATCGGGATGGACCGGCGCAATGGCGAACACGAGAGCGTCCGCAGCGATACGCTCATCGTCGTACATGTCCACCCGGACGAGCACTGGGCCAGCATGCTTTCTATCCCCCGTGATTCGGTCGCCCATATCCGCCACCTGGGACAGACCAAAATCAACGCGGCCTATACGCATGGGTACCTGTATGCCGAGGATATCTATGGCGCGGGGACCCCCCCGGACGCGGGGGCCGTGCGGTTGGCTGCGGAGACGGTGGAGCAGTTTCTCGGGGAGGATGCGATAGAGATTCACTACATCGCCCAGGTTGATTTCTCCGGGTTCGAACTCATCGTTGATACCCTGGGCGGCATCCCGGTGGACGTCTCCCCACCCCTGCTCGACGCAGAATACCCCACGGAGAACTACGGACGCGAGCGTATCTTCATCCCCGTTGGTCTCCAGGTGCTCGACGGTCAGACCGCGCTCCGCTACGCTCGTTCCCGCCACAGCGGGTCGGACTTTGAGCGGAGCCGCCGGCAGCAGCAGGTGTTGCAGGCCATGTTGAAAGAGGTGCAGCGGCGCGGGTTGCTCGAACAGGTAGAGCTGTTCCCCCAGTTTATGGATATCCTGGAGCAGAGCGTGATGACCACCATGCCAATCAATGACCTGGCGGTTATCCACGGCCTGGCCCGGCTCGCCCAATCCATCCCGCCAGAGCAGGTTATCCGCCTCAGCATCAACCCGGACGACGTGCGGGTCGTCCGCGAAGAAAGCTCGGACATCTACTGGGACCAGCAGGATATCGCGGTGATGGTCGAGCGGTTGCTTGCGGGTCCGGCTGGCGATGCCCGCATCCAGGTGTTGAATGGGGCCGGCGAGCCGGGGTTGGCCACGCGCGTCACCCTCTCGCTCGACGCCCAGGGCTTCTGGATGGCCGATGCCAGCGATGCCCCCGGTCTCTACGAGCATACGATGGTCATTGACTATACCGGGTGCCCCCGCGCCCGCCAGAGCCTCGCAGACCTGATAGGTATTCAATCAGACCTGGTATACGAGCAACCCCCGTCCAACGCTCCCCCCACGCCCTCCCAGGCCGATATTGTCGTCATCGTGGGGCAGGACTATGAGCAATACTGGACGGAAGCGCCGTGACCTGTGCTTATCAGGACCTGCGCTATGCTTATGATGCAAGACCGCTCAGAAAGTCCCGCAGGGCCGCGTTGAAGCCCTCTGGCTGGTCGATGTTCGAAACATGCCCGGCCCCAGCCAGTTCGACCAGGCGACTCCCCGGGATAGCCGCATGGAGCTGGTGCATCTCCGACGGCGGCGTGAGGACATCCTGGTCGCCAGCGACGACCAGCGTCGGGACGGCGATGTGCGGCAGCAGGTCCGACGAGTCCGGGCGCAGCGCCATGCCTCGCAGCGCTGCCGCGATACCAGCGGGAGCGTTGCGCTCGATGATAGAACGCAGGAGCGTATGACGGTCGGACGACCTGGCTTCCGAAGGGGCCAGCAGGTTGGGGAGCATCTTTTCGGCAATGGCTCCGGCTCCCTGCGCCTCAACCAGTTGAGCAGTGGTTTCGCGGTTGGCTCTGGCTTCGTCGGTGTCCGGGGTGGCGCGGGTGTTGGCGAGAATGAGACCCCGCACGCGCTCGGGGTAGTGGCGCAAGAAGGCAAAGGTAATATAGCCTCCCATCGAGACCCCGCCAATGACCACCTGGTTGATGTTCAGCGTGTCGAGCAATGCCACAAGGTCGCTGGCAAAGGTTTCCATACGGGAAGGGCCTTCAGAAACCTCACTCCTCCCGAAGCCCCGCAGGTCGGGGGCGATGATCTGAAAGGTGCCGTGCAGCGCTTCGATTTGCCGCTGCCATACCTCGCCACTGAGCGGAAATCCATGCACCAGGAGCACGGGCACCCCTTGCCCCTGGGTTCGATAGTACAGTCTGATATCATTGATCGGTGCTTCCATCACAAGAGGCAGCCAGGGAACTCCCCGCTTTCGCGGAGGGGAAATAGCTGCCGTCCTCCTTTCTCCGTTCTCATCGTCGCGTTCGTTCCCCATCAAGACATCGAGACGCGGCAATGTACATATGACGATATGGTTTTGGACGTGGTGGGCTGATCGTTGCGGAACAGTGTATCATACCAGATACGGATGATCAACATGAAAACACCCTCTCCAGACCCCTACCCCATCCCCGCCGCGGCAACCCGCACCGAAATCCGGGTGGTCAATTCGCGCTTCATCGGGAGCGCTGGCTATACCCCCTCGGTTGATGCGGCCCGGGCCTTTATCGCCAGCGTGCGCGAGGAATACCCCGACGCCACCCACCACGTCTACGCCTATCTGGTTGGCTATGGAGCCAGCGTGACGGCCGGGATGAGCGACGCGGGCGAACCGCCCGGTACCGCCGGGCGGCCTATGCTGGCCGTGCTGCGGGGGAGCAATCTGGGCGATATCACCGTGGTGGTGACACGCTACTTTGGCGGCACCCTCCTGGGGACGGGCGGGTTGGTGCGGGCCTACAGCGACACCACGCGGGCCGTGCTGGAGATACTCCCCCGCACCGAGCGGATAGAAACCTGTACCATGCTGGTAGAAATAGACTACTCCGCCTATACCGCGGTTCGTCAACTCCTGGACGCGCTGGATGCCGACGTGACCAGCGAAGACTTTGCCGCGGGGGTGGCGCTGGAGGTCACGATACCCATCAAACACCGCGAAGCCTGCATCACCAGGCTGGCCGAACTGACCTCCGGGCAGGCCGAAATCATCACCGAAGCTGAGACCGAAGCCGAAAACGGAGCCGACGACCCCACAGCACCCGCTTGACAACCTCCCTCACCTGTGGTATCCTGCCGGTGGTAAGGCAAAGTAGAGACAACAAGGGCAACCATAAGGACTGGTAGAAACCATGGCTGGTTTTCCGGATTTCTTGAACTTGATTCTCGTCCTCGTACTTCTGAGCATTCTCATCCTCGTAGGGTGGGAACATAGGCGCGTGGGAGCATTCGGATAGCAGCCAGAAAAAGATACAGGAAGCCAGCGAAACCTCCCACACAGAAACGGGGGGTTTTTTCGTTGCATATATGGCAAGCGGGAGCTAAAGAGCACCAGGAACCACAAGGAGTAAGGAAGCATGCGATCCGACACCGTGAAGCGAGGCTTTGAGCGAGCACCCCACCGCAGTCTCCTGCGGGCCACTGGCCAGATACGTGACGAGCGTGATTTCGAGAAACCGTTCATTGCCGTGTGCAACTCCTACACCGACATTGTCCCCGGTCACGTCCACCTCCAGGAATTCGGACGGGTGGTGAAAGAGGCCGTTCGAGCAGCAGGCGGCGTCCCTTTTGAATTTAATACCATCGGGGTCGATGACGGTATCGCTATGGGTCACGAGGGGATGCGCGTTTCGCTGCCGAGCCGCGAACTCATTGCCGACTGCGTGGAAACCATGGTCACAGCCCACTGTTTCGACGCGATGATCTGCATCCCCAACTGCGACAAGATTGTACCCGGGATGCTGATGGGCGCGGCCCGCGTGAACATCCCGACTATCTTCGTGTCGGGTGGCCCCATGCTGGCGGGGGTTGACGAAGCGGGGAATAAGAGCGACCTGATTACCGTGTTTGAGGCCGTGGGCAAGCGGGCTTCCGGGCAAATGAGCGACGACCAGCTTCGGAGGTTGGAACAGGTGAGTTGCCCGACCTGCGGGAGTTGCAGCGGCATGTTTACCGCCAACTCCATGAACTGCCTCTGCGAAGCGCTCGGTATCGCTCTCCCTGGCAACGGCACCATCCCCGCCGTGGCTCCCGAACGCCACGACCTGGCCCGCCGCGCTGCCGCGCACGTGCTGACCCTACTGGAGCGCAATGTGTGCTTCCGCGACATCGTCACGGCGCAGGCCATTGACAACGCGATGGCGCTGGATATGGCCATGGGTGGCAGCACCAACACCGTGCTGCACGTGCTGGCGCTGGCCCGCGAAGCGGGGGTGGACTACCCCGTGGCCCGCTTCAACGAGGTTTCCGACCGCGTGCCCCACCTGGCCAAGGTCTCCCCCGCCTGGGACGGGGCCCGCCAGTGGCACATCCAGGATGTCAACGAGGCGGGTGGCATTTCGGTTATTCTGGCAGAGCTGGCAAAGAAGCCTGGCACCCTGCACCTGGACGCGCTCACCGTCACGGGGAACTCCGTCGGGGAGACTATCCAGCGGGCCGAAAACCGCAACCCGGCCTGCATCCGCCCCATCGACACCCCCCACACCGAACGCGGGGCCCTCAGCGTTCTCTTCGGCAACCTCTCACCGGAGGGAGCTATCATCAAGGTGGGGGCCGTGGACCAGCACGAGATGACCTTTCACGGTCCGGCTCGCTGCTTCGACAGCGAAGAGGCGGCTACCAGCGCCGTTACCAGCGGGCAGATTCGCCCTGGCGATGTCATCGTCGTTCGCTATGAGGGGCCGCGAGGTGGCCCCGGCATGCGCGAGATGCTGGCGCTCACCAGTATGGTCAAGGGTATTCCCGAACTGAGCAGCAGCACGGCCCTGCTCACCGACGGGCGCTTCAGCGGTGGCACTCGCGGCCTGTGCATCGGGCACATCAGCCCGGAGGCCGCCGAGGGGGGGCCGCTTGGCCTGCTCCAGGATGGCGACCCCATCCGGATAGACCTGGCCGAACGTACCCTCGCGGTCGAACTGAGCGACGAGGCGTTGCAGTCGCGCCGGGCGGGGTGGAGCGCTCCTGCTCCGAAGTACCACCGTGGCTGGCTCTCCCGCTACGAGCGCCTGGTGACGAACGCTAGCAGCGGCGCGGTGCTGACCCTGCCGGAGGGGTGATGGGGGGAAGGAGGGAGGAGGGGCCATGCCAGCAAAGGACACCATTCACGACGCCGTGAAGACCGCGCTCATCAAGGATGGGTGGACGATTACGCACGACCCGTTCCTCATCCGGTTCGGAGGCAAACGCCTCCTGGCAGACCTGGGGGCAGAGCGTCCGATTGCGGCTGAAAAGAACGGGCGCAAAATTGTCATTGAGATCAAGGGATTCAGTCGTCCTTCGGTTATTGCAGACCTGGAACAGGCCATCGGTCAGTATAGCCTGTATTCTCTGGCACTTTCGAAAGTAGAACCTGACCGGAGTCTGTACCTGGCGGTAGATAAGGCCGTTTTTGAACGAGTATTCGACACCGTATCGGGGCACATGGTCATTGAAGGGTTCGCTCTCAATATCCTCATTGTAGATCTGGCTGTTCAGGAGGTCATAAAATGGATACCCTGAATCATTACGTCGCTATCATCAAAAAAATCATTCACGCCTATATGGACTACCTCCCCTCAGAAGAAGGGATAGATATCTGTCCCATCTGCGACGACGTCAACCGGCACTACCTGCTTATGGATATTGGCTGGCAAGACCCCCACCGGGTCTACAATGTCTTCTTCCACCTCCGCCTGAAGGACGACGGCAAAATCTGGATTGAGGAGGACTGGACCGAGGAGGGTATCGTCACCGAGTTAATGAACGCCGGGGTACCGGGCACTGATATCGAAATGGGGTATCAGCCGCCAGAGATGCGCCCCCACCTCGACTACAAACGGTGGAAGTTGGTGGACGCCCCCGATTGATAGATTGTATAGATTGTATGGATTGATGGATTGATGGATTGATGGATTGATGGATTGATGGATTGATGGATTGATGGAAACGTACGGAGAACGTACCGTGTTGGACCAGACAGATAGGTATTATTCGTAATCATGTGAGGAGGAATATACTCATGTCGGAGAAATTGACCGGCGCACAGATTATGTGCGAAGCCCTGATTCGGGAACAGGTGGAGGTGATGTTCGGCATCCCTGGCGGGACGATCATGCCCTTCTACTACGCCATGTACGACTACAAGGACCAACTGCGCCATATCCTGTGCCGCCACGAGCAGGGAGCCGGACACGCCGCCGATGGCTACGCACGTGCGTCGGGCAAGGTGGGGGTGTGCATTGGCACCAGCGGCCCCGGCTCGACCAACCTGGTCACAGCCATTGCCAACGCCTACATGGATAGCACCCCCATGGTGGCTATCACCGGGCAGGTGGCCACCTCCCTGATTGGTCGGGACGCCTTCCAGGAAACCGACGTGACCGGCATCACCATGCCCATCACCAAACACAACTACCTGGTTAAAGACATCGAAGACCTGCCGCGGGTCTTCAAAGAAGCCTTCTATATCGCCGGCACTGGCCGCACCGGACCCGTGCTCATCGACATTGCCAAGGATGTTCAGCAGTCGAGCACCGTGCCCAACTGGGACGTGGAACTGGACCTGCCAGGCTACCACCCGGACCGCACCTTCGACAGCGAAGAAATCCGCGATGCTATCGCGCTGCTGACCGAGGCGAAAAAGCCCCTCATGCTCATCGGGAACGGCGTGCTGATGTCCGGCGCAACCGCCGAAGTGCGCCAGTTTGCCGAACACACGGGTATCCCTGTGGTGACAACCCTGCACGGGATTGGCGGCTTCCCCGAAGACCACCCCCTGAGCCTGGGCATGCCCGGTATGCACGGGTGGGTGCATGTCAACCGCGCCATTCAGGAGTGTGACGTCCTGTTCAATGTCGGGAGCCGCTTCGATGACCGCGTGACCGGCAAGATGTCCACCTTTGCTCCCAACGCCCGCGTTATCCATGTGGACATCGACGAGAGCGAGATAGGCAAGAATATCCGAACCGATATCGGCATTGTCGGGGATGCCCGTGCCGTGCTTCAAGCGATGCTGCAAGGGATGCCGCAGCGCGACACCCGCGAGTGGCTGGACCACATCCGCCAGATGCAGGAAAAGCACCAGCCCAAACAGCACTATATGCAGCGCCCCCCGGGAGCCTCGCTGATGCCCTACGATGTCTTTACCGCCCTGTCGCGCATGATCAACGAGCGTGGCGACTACCGCGTGGTGGCCGACGTGGGCCAGCACCAGATGTGGACCGCACAACTCATCGACTGGCACCAGCCACGCACCCACTTCAGCAGCGGCGGCCTGGGGACGATGGGCTTCGGGTTGCCCACCGGGATGGGCGTTGCTGTGGCCCGCCCCAACGATACCGTGTGGGTCATTGCGGGCGATGGCGGCTTCCAGATGACCAACCAGGAGCTTCAGACGATTGTTCAGGAGGGCATCAAGAACATCAAGGTGGCGATTATCAACAACGGCTACCTGGGCATGGTGCGGCAGTGGCAAGAACTGTTCGAGAACAAGCGCTACAGTGGCACCCCGCTGAGTTGCCCGGACTTCCCGCGTCTGGCCGAAGCCTATGGTATTCGTGGCCTCGCCGTGGACCAGGCCGGTTCGGTCGAAGATGCCATCAACAGTGCCTACGAGCATGATGGCCCGATGGTGATTGACTTCCGCGTGGAGCGCGAAGTCAACGTCTTCCCGATGGTGCCCCAGGGCAAGAGCATCGGGGAAATGATTATGGAAGCCCCCTCCCCCGTGCCGGAGGTGCCCAGGACGACCGAGGAGACGCCGATGCCCATCGAAACCCCCCTGGTGAAAGGGTAAACAGAGACACGTTATAGTCAAGGAGTAGCCTCAAACTATGAAAAGACACACAATCATTGCGCTCATGCAGGACCAACCCGGCGTGTTGAACCGCGCGGTGAGCCTGTTTCGACGCCGCGGATATAACATTGCAAGCCTGGCCGTCGGGCACACGGAAATTCCCAATATCAGCCGGATGACCGTGGTGGTGGAATCGGACGAAGTGGAGCAGGTGGTCAAGCAGCTTGACCGGCTGGTCGAAGTGGTGGATGTCACCGATGTGACCTATGAGCAAACGGTGGACCGCGAGATGGCCCTGTTGAAGGTCGGGGTCCTGAATGGCAACCGCGCCGAAATCGTGGCGCTGTGCGAGGTGTTCAACGCCAAGGTGGTGGACGTGACCCAGGAGAGCATGATTATTGAGATGACCGGTTCGCCCGCCAAGGTCGAAAACTTCATCGAGGTCATGGAACCGTTTAGTATCAGTGAGATGATGCGTACCGGTGTTATCGCCATGGTTCGGGGGGCAAAAACCAGCCATGCCCGGATGACCCATTCGGCGGACGGAAATGGACGGGTCACGGCTGAAACGCTGAGATAGGACGGAAAAGCCCCTCTTCGGTGGGGCGGCCCGTGCCAGCAACGAACAACACGTGATAATGAGGACGGGAGGTGCAGGGCGCTGCGCCTCCCCAAAACGACCGAAACGACTTTGCTATCATCAGGTCTATGCGTATATGGAGTATAGAAGGAGAAGCACGCCAGTGGCAGAGATGTTTTATGAAAACCAGGCCGACCTGGAACGGTTGAAGGGAAAGCCCATCGCCATTATCGGGTTTGGCAGCCAGGGACACGCCCACGCGATGAACCTGAAAGACAGCGGCCTGGATGTCCGCGTTGGCCTCTATGCAGGGAGCAAAAGCTGGAGCAAGGTTGAGGAGGCCGGGTTGACGGCCCGCACCGTCGCCGACGCCGCCCGCGAAGCGCAGATGATTATGATGCTGGTGCCCGACACCAGTCAGGCGCAGATTTACCGCGAACACATTGCTCCCCACATGGGCGAGGGGAAGACGCTTATGTTTGCGCACGGCTTCAACATCCGCTACGGTCAGATTGTGCCGCCGCCGGGGGTAGATGTCAGCATGGTCGCGCCCAAGGCACCGGGCCACCGCGTCCGGGAGGTGTTTGTGCAGGGTGGGGGGGTGCCGGCGCTGGTTGCCGTCGAGCGGGACGCCACCGGTGGGGCGCTTCAAGATGCGCTGGCCTATGCCAAGGGCATGGGGCACACCCGCGCCGGGGTGCTGCTCACCACCTTTGCCGAAGAGACCGAGACGGACCTGTTTGGGGAGCAAACGGTGCTGTGCGGGGGGGTTAGCTCGCTGGTCAAGGCCGGGTTCGAGACGCTGGTGGAGGCCGGCTATCAGCCGGAGGTGGCCTACTTCGAGTGTATGCACGAACTCAAGCTGATTGTTGACCTGCTCTATCAGGGTGGCCTCAACTTCATGCGCTATTCGGTGAGTGACACGGCGGAGTATGGCGATTATGTCTCCGGGCCGAAGGTCATCAACGAGCAGTCGCGCCAGGCTATGCGCCAGATTCTCGCTGATATCCAGAACGGGGCGTTTGCCGAACAGTGGATTGATGAGAACCACCAGGGACGGGCAACATTCACCGCCATGCGCCAGCAAGACCTGGACCACCAGATTGAGCAGGTCGGGCGCGAGCTTCGCCGTATGATGCCATTCGTCAATCCGAAGGAAGTGACGCCGGGGAGCGGAGGGGCGTAGGGGGCGTTCAGAGAGAAAGCCCCTTCCCCTTTTCTCCCCCCGAGGCGCATGGGAGGTAACGGTATGGTAACGGTCACAGGAACCAGAACCCGAAGCGGGACGGAAACGCTCCCACCGCTCACCGTGGCCGTGGCGGAACTCTTCCCCCGCCAGGGGCAGTGGACCGAGCACGACTACTGGCCGCTGACCGAACAGAACCGCATTATCGAACTATCGGATGGGGAGCTTATCGTACCGCCTATGCCAACGACCGAACATCAAGCCATCGTGCTGAATATTGCCCTGGCACTCCAGGTGTATGTCAGGGGGCAGCGATTGGGGCGGGTGGGCATCGCACCGCTGCCCGTGCGCCTCTGGGAGGGGAAGGTCCGTGAGCCGGACGTGATGGTGATGCTCAATGAGCACCGGGAGCGCATCACGAGCCAGCACTGGGGGCCGCCCGACCTGGTGGTCGAGGTCCTGTCGCCGGGCACGACCGACACCGACCGCACGCGCAAGCCCCAGGAATATGCCCGCGCCGGGGTGCGCGAATACTGGATTGTTGACCCGACGACCCGCCAGGTCGAGGTGTACCGCCTGGAAGAAGCAGAACAGGTCTATACGCTGGCGGCTACCTGCCGCGAGCCGGAGGCGGTGGTTTCGACGGTGGTTGACGGGTTGGTCGTGTCCGTTGCTGCCATCTTTGGCGAGGGCGAGGGCGAATAGCATCCAAAAAACAATGGTACAGGTGCGTACGCACGGGTACGGATAACACCAACAACACCTGAAAGGAGGGGGGATCATTCAGGTATGAGCAGCGAAGAAGCTCTGCGAAGATTGCAGGAGGGAAACCAGCGATACGTTGCCGAAGCTATGTCCCACCCCAACCAGTCGGTCCGGCGGCGCACCACGCTCACTGACGGCCAGCACCCCTTCGCTGTTATCCTGGGGTGTGCTGACTCGCGGGTGTCCCCGGAAATCCTCTTCGACCAGGGTATGGGCGACCTCTTTGTGGTTCGGGTGGCGGGGAACACGGCGAAGAGCGGTGTGGTCCTGGGGAGCATCGAGTATGCGGTGGAGTGCCTTGAAACGCCGCTGGTCGTGGTGCTTGGCCACGAGAAGTGTGGGGCGGTGGCGGCAACCGTCGAAGCGATGACCACCAGCAGCGAGGTGCCCGGCCACATCGGGGAGGTAGTGTCAGCCATCCGTCCCGCCGTCGAGCAGGTCCGCGGCGAGGGGGGAGATATCGTTGAGAACGCGGTCCGGGCGAATGTGGCCCGGGTGGTTGAGCAGTTGAGAACCTCGGGACCTATCCTGAGCGCACGGGTTGATGCAGGGAAGACGACTATTATGGGCGCATACTACAGCCTGGAGAGCGGTATCGTAACCTTTACCGTCTGACCGGATGTTGAACGGTGCAGGATAGTGCAAAGCGATGCGGGATAGTGCAGGATAATGCAGAATGACGCAGAATGACGCAGAATGACGCAGAATGACGCAGTGAAAGGAGCAGTGAAGCCATGGAGGATCATGTACGTATCTTCGATACCACCTTGCGAGATGGAGAGCAGGCCCCCGGATGTACCATGACCCTGGAAGAGAAGCTGGAAGTTGCTCGCCAGCTCGCTCGCCTGAACGTGGATATCATCGAATCTGGTTTCCCCGCTGCCTCCCCCGGCGACTGGGCCGCTGTTCATCAGATTGCCAGCGAAATCGGCACCGCAGATGGTCCCGTCATTGCGGCGCTGGCCCGAGCCAACAAAGACGATATTGACAAAGCGTGGACCGCCATTCAGCCTGCGGTCAAGAAGCGTATCCATACCTTTATCTCAACGTCCGATATCCACATTGAGCACCAGCTGCGCTCCACCCGCGAGGCCGTGCTGGAAAAAGCCCGCGAGATGGTGCGCTATGCTCGCTCGCTGTGTGATGACGTTGAGTTTTCCCCGATGGATGCCAGCCGGTCCGACCCGGCCTACCTGTACCAGGTCTTGACCGCCGCGGTGGAAGAGGGAGCTACCACGCTCAATATCCCCGACACGGTGGGCTACGCTACCACCGAGGAATACCGAGAGATGATAGCGAGTATCCGGCGCAACGTCCCCGGAGCCGACCGTATCATCCTCTCCACGCACTGCCACGATGACCTGGGGCTGGCGGTCGCCAACAGCCTGGCCGGGGTGCGGGCCGGGGCCCGCCAGATTGAATGCACCATCAACGGCATCGGGGAGCGGGCAGGCAACGCCTCCCTGGAGGAGGTGGTGATGGCGCTGCACACGCGGCGGCAGTCCTATGGCGTGGGCACGCAGATACACACCCGCGAACTGGCCCGCAGCAGTCGCCTGATTAGCTCCTTCACGGGGGTGCCGGTGCCCCCCAACAAGGCGGTCGTCGGGGCCAACGCCTTTGCCCACGAGTCCGGCATCCACCAGGATGGGATCCTCAAGAACCGGATGACCTACGAGATTATGAGCGCCGAGACGGTGGGGCTGGATAGCAACGCGCTGATTATGGGCAAGCACAGCGGTCGCCATGCCTTCCGCAAGCACATCGAGAACCTGGGCTATGACCTGAATGAAACCGACTTTGAACACGTCTTCAAGCGGTTCAAGGAGCTGTGCGATAAGAAGAAGACGGTTGATGACCGCGACATTGAGGTGCTCATCGCGGGGGAAACGCAGCGTATCCCCGATATCTACCGGCTGGAGCACGTGCAGGTCACGAGCGGCACCGGCCTGATACCGGTGGCGACGGTGCGGCTGATGGGTCCGGGGGAGCGGGTGTATGTGGACAGCGACCACGGCACCGGCCCCGTTGACGCTGTCTACAAGGCTATCAACCGCATTATCCAGCGCTCCAACGAACTGATTGAGTTTTCGATTAATGCCGTGACCGAAGGGTTGGACGCTGTGGCTGAAGTCACCGTGCGCATCCGTGAGCAGGGCGGGGCGGTGGACAACGGCGTCGGCAGCGCCTACCGCCAGCGCCGCGACCCGGCCATCTACAGCGGCTACAGCGTCAACACGGACATCCTGGTCGCCTCCGCCGAGGCCTATATGGGGGCGCTGAACAAGATGATAGCTGCCCGCGACGAGCGCCTCCGGGCCGAAGAGGTGGCCTACGCCGCGGGCTACGACAAGGAATCGCCCTCCTACGCGACCGATATGTTCGGCAAGAACATGGGCGTGGGGGTCGGAGCAGGGGTCGGGGTGGGGGAGGGTAGTGAGTGAACTGGGGACCTGGACGGTGAGCAGCAAGGTGCTCTATATCGGCACCCACCCGGACTACCAGCGGCGGCTGGACGTGACCATCCAGACCCGGCTGGTGCGGCCAGATAGCGCCATCGTCCACACGCTGGCGGACCTGGCAAAGCAGATCATATCTGCCCATAGCTGAGAGAAGCTGAGAGGAAGGGAAGAGGAAGGGGAAGAAGGAAAGAAGAGAATGCTATGACCACCACGACGACCACTATCGCCTATCTCGGGCCGCCGGGCACCTTCAGCGAGGAAGCCGCCATCGCCTACGCTGGTGGGCGGCCCGAGACGACCTACCTGCCGCTGACCACCACGGCCGCGGTCGTGACCGCCATCGAGACGGGCGCGGCCACGGTCGGGATGCTCCCGATTGAAAACCTGCTGGAGGGCAGCGTCACCTTCACGCTGGACCTGCTCATTCACGAAGCGGATGGGCTGCACATTGCGGGCGAGACGGTCATTCCCATTCGCCAGTATCTTGTCACTCGGCCCGGGCTGACCCTTCAGGATATCAGGGTGCTCTACGCCCATCCCCAATCGCTGGCGCAGTGCCGCCGCTTTGTGGAGCGCTGCCTCCCCAATGCTGCGACCGTGGCATCGCTCAGCAACAGCGCGGCCCCCGCCGAAGCCGTGGCCGATGAACGACCAGCCGCGGCTATCAGCACGCTCCGCGCCGCCGAAATGAATGGCGCGACTATCCTGGCAAAGGACATTGCCGACCGCCGCGACAACGTGACCCGCTTCGTGGCGCTGGCACAGCATGACCCGCCCCCCACCGGCGACGACAAGACGAGCTTTTGCTTTGGCTTCCGTGAAGACCGCGCCGGGGTGCTGGTCGAAGAGCTTCAAGAACTGGCGCGGGCGAATATGAACATGACCAAGCTGGAATCCCGC
>DAOTUF010000646.1:0-1822 GCA_034437495.1 Chloroflexaceae bacterium
GGCGTCTCGTCTGCTCGACCTGGGCAAGTTGGTGCTGGAGATGCCAGCGTGCCGCGAGCGGATGCTCAACACGGGGGTGCTTACCTGCGACGAGGCCCGGACTGGCGGGGCCACCGGCCTGGTAGCGCGGGCTTCGGGGTTGTGGAAGCATGACTTTCGCCTGCGCCACCCCTGCGGGGTCTATGCCATACCGACGCTGGCGCTGGCCGATGAACTGCGCCGCACGGTCGTCCTGTCGGATGACGACCTTCCATCGAGCATCCATCGCCGTGTGCCCATCTATCGGTCGGACCTCCAGGGGGATGTGTTTGCGCGGTTGGCGCTGCGCGTGGCCGAGGTCGAAACGTCGGTGCATCTCCTGACGCGGCTGGTGGCGGCGCTGCGCCAGAAGGGGGACCGGGGCGAGCCGCTGGCGGTGCCGATGGAAAAGCTGCTCCGCGCCGTGCCCAATTTTGAATATGGCATCGGCTACGCTGAGAGCTGGCGCGGCGAGGTTATCTACTGGCTGATGAAGGGACCGCGCAATACCATCTTTCGCTGCGAACCGCGTGACCCCTCCCTCTTCAACTGGGGGGCGATGCGTCAGGCTATCATCCGCAAGCCCGACCCGCGTGACCCCACGGGCCGGCGCTACCTGGAAAACATCCTGGCCGATTTTCCGCTCATCAACAAGAGCTTCAACCTTTCCTACGCTGGCCACGATTTATGAAGATGAATGGACTGAATGGACTGAATGGACTGAATGGACTGAATGGATCGGGTGGTGAAAATGCGCGAGGGTCCTGAACCTATCTCTCATATGGCGCGGCTGCTGTTGGGGCGCGTGTTCGGGTTGCTGACGGGTCGCCGCACGCTCCATGCGGAAGATGCAGAAGCGCGGTATGGGCCGGAGTTGGCGCGGGGGCATCGTTCGGTCTTTGTGCGCCACCTGGACTGCGGTTCGTGCAACGGCTGCGAAATCGAGTTGAGCGCCCTGGTCAATCCGCTCTATGATATCGAGCGATTCGGCATCCGGTTCGAGGCATCGCCGCGCCATGCCGATGTGCTGGCGCTGACCGGCCCCTTCACGCGCAACCTGGAGACCGCGGCACGGCTGACGTATGCCGCGATGACCGAGCCACGGTGCATCGTGACCATTGGCGACTGCGCCCACGATGGCGGCATATTCAAGGATTCGTATGCGCTGGCAGACCGCCCGGCCTTTCTGGAGCAGGCGATAGCAGCGCACGTGCCCGGGTGCCCTCCCACTCCGGAAGCCATCCTGCGGACCCTGGCCCGTCTTTCTCCCTACCTGTGATACAATGTCACGAGAGAAGAGCATCATCACCCACGCGAAACAATGAAACCACCCGATATCTATTTGATTGGTCTCACTGGCAGCATTGCGTGCGGGAAGAGCACCGTTGTGGCGATGCTGGATGCACTAGGGGCGCACACCCTCGACGCCGACCAGGTGACGCGACGGGTGCAGCAGCCGGGCACTCCCGTCTACCAGCACATCGTTGAAGCCTTTGGGCCGGAGATTGTGACCCACCCCGGCGGCCCGCTGGACCGCCGCAAACTGGGAGACCTGGCATTTGGCAACCCCGCCATCCTCCAGCGCCTCGAACGCATCGTTCACCCGGCGGTGCATGCGGAAATAGTCGGGTGGATTGCCAGCGCTGCCCGGTCTCGTCCGGCTCCCCTTCCCCTTCCCATCCTGGTCATCGATGCCATCAAACTGCTTGAGACTGGTTGGAAACCTCATTGCAATGCTATCTGGGTTGTTACCTGCCCCGAGGAACAACAGCTTGAGCGGCTCGTCCGGACCCGCGGGATGAGC
>DAOTUF010000647.1:0-8983 GCA_034437495.1 Chloroflexaceae bacterium
GACCTGTTCCTTCACGTCAGGCTCAGGCACATTTCTGAGAAATACCTCATTGATTTGGGAAAGGGACACAAAGATGTGTCCCTTTCCCACCCCCCCAACCCCTCAGCGAAAAGGCGAAGGCTGCCAAGGGGTGGTAGGGTTGCCTACCCCCGCCGCGCAAGCACTGCCGCGACACTCACCCCGACCACGGCCCCGACCAGGAAGTGCGCCGGACCGCCCAGGGGAAGCCCGAGCAACCCCCCGACCCCGGCTCCAAGCGCCGCCTGGAGCGCCAGCGAGGGAGGGGCAACCAGGGCTATCACCGTGCCATTGATGGCCCCGAGCAGCGCGGATAGAACGACAAGCAGCACCAGGTTCACCGGGACCGGGAGGACCAGGAAGATCAGCAATGCCAGGATAGCGGTTATCCCTGCGCCAACCCCGGCCCCCATCATAATCCGTTGATTCCGCGACACGGTTTTCGTTCCTTTCTCTTTACTTCGACTTCGACTTGCTTCAATAATTCGATCATGAACCCAGGAGAACAGGACACGCTATTGTACCACGGGGAGCAGGGAGCGGGGAGCAGGGTCACGGCCCCCGTTGTAAGCAAACCGTCATCATTGCTGCTTGTTCCCCACGGTCTCTCTGGTACACTCAAGGGGAGGGTCAGGTTACGCACGTTATGGCTGATGTCTGACGTCCAGGTTTGAAGCCAGAAACCGGAAAGTGATGAATACCCCAACAACCATACGCCTCGATATTCCGGCCCGGTATGCCTCGCTGAACATTCTTGACGCATGCCTGACGGAGATGCTCGGGCAGGTGGAGGAGTTGAGCAATCCGGGGATTACGATTAACGATATCCGGGTTGCCGTCCAGGAAGCCTGCACGACCATCGTGTCCCACGCCTACCAGCACCAGCCCGATGGCCGGATTGTCGTGACGATGATACTGCTTGAGCAGGAACGGTCCCTGATAGTCGAACTGCGCGAGACCGGGGCCGCCATTGATATGGATATGGATAGTGCGAGGATGGCCACGGCAGACCCCGAGAGCCTGCCGGACCATTCGGACTATTCCTTTGGTTTATTCTTGCTGCACGCCCTGATGGACGATGTGAGGTATATACCCCAACCCGAAAACAACATCTGGCGACTAGTCAAGCACCTCACCTGAACGGGAGCGCACGGCGCACAGTTCACCGGAGTTCGTACGTCACCTGTACGCTGGCGCTGAAGCGCTGTTCCCCCCCCTGAATGGGGGGAGGCGCGGTGATTGCCATATCCATCTCTTCCATCGGGCGGCCCATTCTCGCCATTGGCATGGGGGGAGGTGAGGACCCGATGTTTTCGGTTATCACGAGCACCTGCCCGATTTCGGCCCCACTCGCCCGGGCCAGGCGGGTGGCCCGCTCCTCTGCATCGCTCACGGCCTTGTCCCGCGCTTCGGCCAGCAGCGCGGAGGGGTCATCAACGCTGAAGTAGATGCCATAGATGCGGTTGGCTCCCACCTGGACCACCTGGTCAAGCAGGCTGCTGGTCTGGTCCATATCGCGGATGGTGACGGCCACCACGTTGCTGACCTGGTAGCCTGTTATCCACCGTCCCCGGTCGTCGTAGGTGGGGTTGATGTTGAAATTGCTGGTCTGGATATCCTGCTCCTCAATCCCAAGGTCGGTCAGTTCGCTCATCACCTTGTTGGCCTGCTCGTTGTTCTCTTGCAGGGCTTCCTGAGCGGTTTTGCCCTCCGTTTCAACCCCGATCTGGACGTGGGCCGTGTCGGGGGTTCCGCGGACTTCGCCCATCCCAACCACGGTAATCTGTCGAATCATTGCCAGTTCTTGCGAGGTCGGGCGAGGGGCGGGAGCGGAGGGGTTGATGGCCATCCCGATGGTGACGACCAGCACGACAAACACCAGGATACCGGCCAGTGCGCCAGAGACCATTGCTATTCGGCGGGACATCGCTTTGTGCGGGGACATAGATGCGGCTCCTTTCCTATCATGATTTCAGATGGATTCTCTTGTGAGGTTTCACCGTCCTCTGTTCGGAAGACGTCAGGGCGAGTGGGAAGGTTCCCTATTCTCGCACAGAGGGAGCGGGGAGAGCACGGGGGGAGCACCAGTGGCGCAAGTTGTGGTATAATGCCCCCGGCGAGGGGAGGTGACGGAGTGGTTGAACGTGCTCGTCTCGAAAATGAGTAGGGTCTCAAAAGCCCTCGTGGGTTCGAATCCCACCCTCCCCGCCAGAACAACTCCGCTCAGGTCGTGGGGCATCGCTGGTTCACCTCCTCTCTCCACCTCTTGCCCCGTCGAGTGTCTCCCCCCATTGATTCAGTTGATAAGCGGCTCTAAAACTGGTATGATGGACTTCAACAGTCCTGCCCAGTCCTGCAAGGACCCGGGCAATCGGGCAGATGCCCCCCCACGGGAGGGCGGGTCCGAACCTTTTTTCTGTGGTACGGGAGGTGCCATGTCGAAACCAATCATCACACCATCGTTGCCCCACACTGACTGCACTGTGGTGATCCCTACGTATAATGAGTATGATAATATTCGACCCATCGTTCGGCGTATTCTGGATGAGCCGCGGTTTCGCATTCTGGTGGTCGATGATAATTCCCCCGACGGCACGGGCCAGGTGGTTGAGGAGCTTTCCCGCGAAGAGCCACGCCTGGGGTTGCTCTCGCGGGCGGGCAAGCAGGGCCTCGGCTCGGCCTACGTCGCCGGGTTCCAGCGGGCGTTGCAGGAGGGGGCCAGCTATATCTTCGAAATGGATGCGGATTTTTCGCACGATCCGCGCTACCTCCCCCGGCTGCTGGAAGCTGCCGAAAGCCACTACGACCTGGTCATCGGGTCGCGCTATGTACCGGGCGGCAAGACCACCGACTGGGGAGCCGTTCGCCAGTTCATCAGTCGCGGGGGCAACCTCTACGCTGGCCTGATCCTCGGCCTGGGCATTGCCGACAGCACCAGCGGGTTTCGCTGCTACCGCCGCGCCGTGCTGGAGACCGTGGAGCTTCAGCGTGTACGCTCGAATGGGTATTCATTTCAGATTGAGATGGTCTACCGCGCCCGGCAGTCCGGGTTTCGGATTGGGGAGCTGCCGATTACGTTTCCAGATCGGCGTGTGGGGAAATCGAAGATGTCGCGGCGTATTGTGATAGAAGCTATCATCAATGTCTGGCGCATGCGCCTGGGGATCATATGAGGAGTATGCTGTATGACCACAACCGAAGAAATGGACGAAGCCAGAAATGTCTATCAGGATGAACTGGACCGGCTCCAGCGCGAATTGAACGAACTGGATATCACGGTGCGGCAGCAAGAAGCCGATGTCGAAAAGCTGGCGAGCCGCGAAGTATCGGTGTCGAACCGTCTGCGCGACCTGGATGTCAACTATGAGAAATATAGCAAGGCCGAGATCAAGAACTTCTACACGAACGCGCAGGAAGTACAAATGCGCCTCTACTCGATGCGGGCCCGCCTTGAGCAGCTTCGAGACCGCCAGAAGGTGATGAAAGAGCGGAACGAACTGATTGAGGAGTTTGTGGACCTGCTCGGGGGGGGGGACATCGCCGGGCGCGGCGAGGCCCGGAATGGAGGAGACGAACAGGCCCCGGTGCAGACCGAGGACGATCTCATTGTGAACATTATCCAGGCGCAGGAAGAAGAACGCCGCCGCATCTCCTTGCAGATGCACGACGGCCCGGCGCAGTCTATGGCAAACCTGGTGCTGCGGGCAGAGATTTGCCAGCGCTTGTTGGAGAAAGATGCGTCCCAGGCTCGCACCGAGTTGACCAGCCTCAAGACGTCGATTAACACGATGCTGCAAGATATCCGCAAGTTCGTGTTTGACCTGCACCCCATGACGCTCGAAGACCTGGGGTTGGTGCCCACGGTGCGTCGGTTTGCCTCAGAGTTCGGGGAGAAAAACGGTATCGAGGTCAATATCATGGTGAATGGCCTGGAGAGCCGCATGCCCGGTCACTACGAGGTCACGCTCTTCCGTTTCATTCAGGAAGCCCTGAACAACATTGCCAAACATGCGGGGGCCAACCAGGCCCGCGTGCTGATGAACGTTTCCGAAAACACGCTCCAGATCATCGTTGAAGATGACGGGGAAGGGTTTCACGTCAGCGAGGTGCTGGCGGATACCAGCGGGCGGCGCAACCTGGGCATCTCCAGTATGCGTCAGCAGATTGAGGTGCTGCTCAAGGGCGAATTTGGCATCGAGAGCGCCATCGGGCGGGGGACGCGGGTGGCCGCCACGGTGAGCCTGCCCTGACCTGAGCAGCATGGTACTACCGGGGGGGAGTACCATAAGCCTATTGCAAAACTCCGCGGTCTGGGGTATACTCTAAAGTGTGCCTCACGGCACAAACACCCATCACGGAAGGAGGTGAAAAGCATGCTACGAAGTTTCTTTGCGAAGGAAGAGGGTCAGGGTCTCGTTGAATACGCGCTCATTCTGGTGCTTATCGCAATTGTTGTTATTGGTATCTTGACGCTCCTCGGGCGGAAGGTGAGCCAGGTATTCAGCCAGATTAACAGTGGTCTGACCACCTAAACAGTTCCCCTGATAGGGACAGAAGAAACAAAGGACCTTGCCAGTGGCAGGGTCCTTTTCCATGTCTCTCCCCCTCCTCCTCTCCTCCCCCCTTCCCGTCTTTCAGGGGATTTCCACCCGGGTCGTGCGCAAAATCCAGTCGCGGTACAGCTCTTGTACATCGCACCCGCACGTTTCCTGCACCACCGCGAGCCAGTCTTCCCCGCTGGCCTCGCGGTAGCGATAGGTCGCAGAGAACTGCTGCACCGCACGGAAGAACGTATCGTCTCCCAGACGCTCCCGGAGCGCCTGAAAGAAGAGCGCACTTTTGGCATAGACCAGCGCCACATAGGTGCCCTGGAAGGCCGCCGCCGGGCGGTTGACCACGCCATCCCCTCCGGCGTCCCGCAGTGCCCGATACTGTGCCCGCATCTGGTTGAGTTCGGCGGTGGCCTGCGCCTCATCCCCCAACCCCTCATAGAAGACGATTTGTGAGAAAGACGCCAACCCCTCGTCAATCCACGGTTCGCCCTGAGCATCGGTGCCCACGAGGTTATACCACCACTGGTGGGCAACTTCGTGGGCAATAATAGTATTCAAAAGCTGCTGGTTGTCCTGCTGATAAAGCTGCTGCTCAATCAGGACGACCCCCGGGTATTCGACCCCCCAGAATTTGCTCAGGGGTACCTCGATAACATCCAGTTCGGTCTGGGGGTAGCGACCATAGGCAGCATTGAATATCTGGAGCGCCTGCGATGCTGCCGCAAGACTCTGCTGCCCGGTCGCGGGGGTGTCGGGGTGGAAGAAGGTGCGTACCCGCGTTCCATCGACGGTGGTGGTAGCCTCTGTCAGGGACCCCTGCTGGATGGCGGCAACAAAGAATTCTCGCTGTGGCCCGCTGACAAACCGTTCGCGCCGGATGGGGGACTGGGGGGAGGTTTCCGCAGACACCTGGACACCCGTGGTGACGAGCGTCCAGTCGGAGGGGCTGTCCAGAACGACGTCGTACAGCGCGGTCTTGCTCACCACAAAATCGCCCCTGCTGTTGACAGGACGGCGGTCCCAACCGCTGGCAGTGAGCCGCGCCAGCATCGGGTAGCAGGAAGCCAGCGACCATACCCCGTCCTCCTGGTTGAACGCTCCATAGGAACGGTGGCTCCGCTCCTCCGGGGTGTGGGCAGTAAAGCGCAGCGTGATGGTGCTCCGCTCCCCCGGGGCGATGGCGTGGGGGAGTTCGACGCGCATGAGCGTTCCGCGATATTCGTGCGTTCTGGTGAGGGGTTGTCCGTGGTTCCCCGTCACCGAGAGGATGTCCAGGCTCCCCCCGAAGTCGGGGTGGTTGGGGTAGAGGTGAAAGACGACGTCATTGATGGGAAAGGGGGCGTGGTTGCGCACCGAGACCTGCTCCTCGCCGCTGATGGTGCGACTGGCAGGGTCCAGCGCTGCCCGAATGGTATAGTGGTCCCACTGGTCGGCCTGCTCCAGGTCGGAGCGGGCCGACGGGAGCAGGGCAGCAGCCTGCGCTGAGACATCGAGGAGGGGTGACGCTGCCAGGACCGGGACCGGAGTGGAGGTGGGGGGTGGAGCGCTGGCAGGGGTGGGAGAGGGCGGAGCGGGAACCGTGGAAGGGGTGGCACCCGGCTGGTGCTCCCGGCCCCCTTCCACCCGGGGGAGGTCGGTAGGGAGCAAGGCTCCGGACGGGGTGGTGGTGTGCGGGGCGGGGGGGAAGGAGGAGGCCGCACAGCCCAGAACCAGGATAGTCCCCACCATCCAGACCAGCAGCGCAAGGGAAAGCGGGGAAAGGGAGGGAAAATAGAAGGGAAGTCGCTTTTCGGGTCGCTTCATACCGCACACTCCTTGTAGCATCAATCATCAATCATCAATCATCACTATCAATCAATGCAATCGAGCATTCGGGCCGGCGTTGCTGGCTGCTTCTGCTCAGGGTTCGCGGGGGGAGACCAGCACCACCCCGATGATAATCAAAGCGATGCCAGCCATGCGCCAGGCGTCTACCTTCTCATGCCAGATGAGCACCCCCGCCGTGACCGCCCCCGCCGTGCCCAACCCCGACCAGATAGCGTAGGCCATACCAAGGGGTATCTGGCTCTTCAAACTCAGCGCAAAGAGGTAGAACGCCACCCCATAGCCTCCGATGACCGCGGCGACCGGGAGCGGGCGGGTGAACCCTTCGGAAGCCTTCAGGGAAATGGTAGCAAAAACCTCGCAAAGGATGGCGATAAGCAGCAGGACAAATCCGTGATTCATGGCAGTGGCCCGTATCTTTGTTCAATGGTATGAGGCTCTACTATACCACCCGCCAGGGGAGTTGGCAAGCGCCTGGTTGCGGCCTGCGGCGGTCGGCCCGATCACTTGCATAATCCTGCATGTTCGCGTATCATTTTCGCGTAGGCATGTTACCGAGAGTATCAAGAGAGGCAACCTGTGATGGAACCCGTCACCACGTTCACGGCAAAGGCCATTGCCCTGCCCATTGACAACATTGACACCGACCAGATTATCCCCGCCCGCTTTCTCAAGGCTACCGACAAGCAGGGGATGGGAGACGCTCTGTTTGCCGACTGGCGCTTCGACGCCGAGGGGAAGCCGCGCCCCGACTTTGTGCTCAACCGCCCCGAAGCGGCAGGAGCCGAGGTGCTCATAACCGGGCACAACTTTGGCTGCGGGAGTTCGCGGGAGCACGCCCCCTGGGCCTTGCGGGGCTATGGCTTCAAAGCCATCATCAGCACCTACTTTGCCGATATCTTCCGCAACAACGCCCTGAAAAACGGTCTCCTGCCCGTCACCGTAGACGCCGAGACCTACCAACAGCTGGTGAGCCTGTGCGAGGAGGGGATGAGCACCACCGTAACGGTTGATCTGACCAGCCAGACCTTGCTTCTCAACGAGGGCAACCGTCGGGTAGGGTTCCCCATCGAACCATTCGCCCGCTACTGCCTGCTGAATGGGATAGACCAGCTTGGCTTCCTGCTCCAGCAGGAAGCGGCCATTGCCGCCTACGAAGCCAGACACCCGGCCCTGGTCCAGACCATTGCATAAGTCAGGTCGCAAGAAGACTACTCGCGTCAGGAACATAGGGGAACAGGCACCATACCATTACCATAAGGAGGGGTTTTTATGCACACGCTCCCGCCCCAGCTGCGGCCCATGGGCATGCTGGACATGCTCGATGGCGTTTTCTGGACCTACCGCAAACATTTCTTCACCTTCCTCGGCGTGGTGGCCGTGGTGATCCTCCCGTTCACTCTGATAGAAACCATGTTGACCGGGTACATTCAGTATGGAACCTTCACCGACCTGATAGGGACTCCGTTCAGGGGGGGGGGCCAACTTCCCCCCGCCGACATGATTCTGGCCTACGTCGCGCTGTTTGGGGTGGGACTGATCGAGTATCTCGTCGTTCAGCCCATCATGTACGGAGCGATTGTCTGGGCAGCCGCGCAGCGCACCCACGGCACCCCCATCTCCATCCGCGGAGCCTACGGGTTTGGCAAACGAAGTATGCTTGCGCTGGTCGGAGCGTCCTTCCTGGTGCTCCTGGCGAGTGTGGTGCTTCTGGGCATTCCCTACGGCACCCTGTTGGGAGTAACTTTCTACCTGGCTGGCACGTCGTCCGGCTCGGGGGAGGGAGCTGCTCTCGCCTTTGGCGTGGTCATCCTGGCGCTGTTCATCTTCCTCCTTGCCCTCCTTGGAATGCTGCTGCTCACCGTCAAGTTGCTCTTTGTGCCGCAGGCCATCGTGCTCGAAACCAGCGGCCCGTTGACTGCCTTTAGCCGAAGCTGGAGCCTGACCCGCGGCTCGTTCTGGCGCGTGCTCGGTATTTTGCTGCTGGTGGTCCTGGTGGTGGCGGTCCTGACCTTCGCCATTGGAATGCTCAACGCCTTCCTGATGGTCGCGGCCCTTTTTACTGCCGGGACGGAGAACCCCGCCCTGGCTGCGGTTGCCCAGGCGTTTGCAACGCTGCTCAACTCCCTCCCGACCCTCATCCTCTTCCCCATCTACGGTATTGGCTCGACCCTGCTCTACTATGACCTGCGCATTCGCAAAGAGGGAGCCGATTTGCAGGCTCGCCTTGAAGACGAAGACGCGGCACACGCCTGAAGCGAACAGGAACCCGAACCCGAACCCAAAGGAACAGACCTTGATGATGCGAACCCGAACCATCCGACGCGCTCCCTGGCGACTTTCTGCCCTCCTGCTCGTGATAGTCGTGCTCCTCGCGCTCTCTTTCCCCCCAGGTCAGCCAGCAGGCCCGCCGGTCCGCGCCGAGGGAGGCGGGGAGATTGCCGAACCATTTGCGGATTATTACTGGCAGCACCACGGACGCCGCACCCTCGGGTATGTCAACCCCCCCCTGCTCGAGATGAATGGCTACCGTGTGCAGTATTTCGAGAAGGGCCGCCTGGAAGACCACCGCCACGAAACCGACCACC
>DAOTUF010000648.1:0-4024 GCA_034437495.1 Chloroflexaceae bacterium
GCCGACCCCCACCGGCACCCCCGAAGAGTACCCGCCGCCGGCGAGGTCTCCCCTCACCGGCACGCCCGAGGAATACCCGCCGCCGGCCCGTTCACCAGCGACGGAGACCCCCGGAACCTATCCCCTGTCGGTCAGGTTGTCGCCTGAAGGGAGAGAGGGGCCGTTTCGTTTCGCGGGTGGGTAGTTTGTGCGCACCTGCGAGCGGAATATTATATCGCGGGCTTGCGGGCCGAGAACATGCCATATTCCATGGCCCCTTCTTGATAGGCCCGACGGAGCAGCGGAAAGGCATCGGTGAACGCCCGCACATCCTCCCCGAGCAGGCGACTCAGCCAGTCCAGCACCGGGTGGTTCCGCAGGTCAAGGCAGAGGTCCCACGTTTGTAAGACGTGGGGGGTAGCAAGGCGAGATTGCACGTCGCTGAAGCCGAGCGCGTGCAATCGCTGCCCATGTGCCGCAGCCGTCTCGAAGGGAGCGCAGAGCATGCCCTGTTGCACGGCCCGCCGAAGCTGGTGCGCGGGGGGAGTGGTCTGGTCGCCGGCCAGCCATGTGCTGATGATGAGGCTTCCGCCAGGCTTCAGCACCCGGTAGGCTTCGCGGACGACGTGCGAACGATGTTCGAGGTGTTCCAGGCATTCGACGCTCCAGACCATATCAAAATGGCCCGACGGGAATGCCCAGGGTTGTTCCGCATCCGCGACATGGATGGTCATCTGCTGGTGAAGACCAAGGTGTCGTGCTTGCAGTCGCCCGACCAGGCATTGCACCGGGCTGAGGGTCAACCCCACGCCGCATGTCTCGGCGCGACGAGTGAACCACAGGAGAGACCCCCCAAATCCACACCCGATGTCGAGCATCCTGCTTACGGGTGGGCTTGCCTGCAAAGGCGTAGAGCTGCTCAATCAACCGTTCCTGAGCGCGTTTCGGCGAACTGCGGTCGTCCGCGTCTGCCCAGTAGCCGTGGTGAATATGCTGCCCCCACAGCGCGTAGTAGAAGGGGGCGAGCAGGTTATAGTGCTGTCGGATGCGCCTGTTTATGGTCTGTCGATACACCGGGTACTCCTCCCTTTCTCATCCCTGCTTCGTCGGTTATCGCTAGTCGTGCGGCTCTCACGTGGGATGCACGGTGCCCCGCGTGAGGCGTACAGCCTGCCCCGCGAGCACAGGCAGCAGCTTCCCGAGCATCAGCGTAGCTGCTGCAATACCAGGCCGCACCAACCCCGCTTGCAACGCCCGTCCCACCAGGATAATACGGTCGAATTCCTGGTGCCACCGCTGGCGGTAGCGCTCTTCCCACTCTGCCAGGGTGCTGTTGCCCTGCAAGTAGTCATGGGCCAGGGGAGCGCATAGCTCCGCTGACCGCAGGGCCATAGCCATCCCGTCACCGCACAGGGGCGGGACCATCGTTGCGGCGTCCCCGACCCGTGCCACGCCTTCCCAGGGGACCGCTGGTCGGGCCAGGTCTACGGCGGCCACCGTCACCTGACTGCCCGGCACCATCTCTCCCCCTTCCAGGCGTCGGTTCAAGGCGGGGTTCCAGCGGCGTATGGCGGTGAGCAGGGCAGAAACAGACCTTCCGGCGGTCGTAAAGGCCCGCTGAGTGGCCAGCAGGCACACATTGTTCACCCCTCCTTCTACGGGGTTGACGCCAACATACCCCCCCGGAAACAGGTACAGCTCAACCCGTTGTGAGCGTTCGATGCCGTGGTAGTGACCCTTGATGCCGATATGGTGGTTCGTCTGCTGATGGGCCCGGTCCGTCTCGTCCCAGGTGCGCAGCGCGGGGGGGGGGTGTCGTCCACAGGCAATGATGGCGGCACGTGCTCGCACGGTCTCACGCGTCTGCCCACGGCGCGTCGTTACAGCATAGCCCTCTTCAAGCGAGGCGATATTGAGGGCGGTGACCCCGGTCTGAACCACGGCCCCTGCCCGGGCAGCAGCTTCCAGCAGGGCCGCGTCAAGGGCAAAGCGGCTGACCCCCCAGGCGGTCCCGGGCAGTCCCACCCGCAGCGATACCCCTGCGGGTGAGGTCAGGATGGCCTGCTCCATAGCGGCGGGACCCAGAGCCACCACAGTGTCATAGAGACCCATACGCTGCACGATGCCCTGTGATTCTGGCGAAAGGAACTCTCCACAGACTTTGTGCCTGGGCAGGGTCCGCCGTTCGAGCACCACGACGTGCCAGCCCTGTCGACTCAAGGTGGTGGCCAGGCTGCTGCCTGCCACTCCTCCGCCCAGAATGGCGATATCATATACGGTCATGATGGCAATCCTCCAGAGGTGGAACTATCACCAGGTAGCGAAATAGAGGCCGCCAGCGATACTGCAACCCGTCCAGACCTGGATGGGCGCGCAGGCGCTCAAAGTCGGCGGCGCAGAATCCCCGCTCAACGGAGAGCGGGGCATCGTAGCGGAGCAGACGATTGCGCGAGAACAGCCGCGAGATTAGCCAGATGCCAAGCCAGGCCAGGGGGTGGCGGTGCAAATCGTTGATGACAACCCCCAGGCGTGAAGCCCGCGCCAGCCCCCGGACCACTTCGGCTAGCCGCGCCGTGGGCACATGGTGCAGCACCAGCGAGGCTGTCACAATATCTGCGCTGTCCGGCGGCACCGCAAGCAAATCCCCCTGCTGCACCGTCACCTGCGGTTCATCTCGGTAGTACGCAGCTGCGGTGGCGCAGGCGTGCGGGTTGACATCGATCAGGGTAATACGCAGGTGAATGCGGTGCAGTCTGGCCCAGGAGAGCAGGAGCCGGTTTCCCTCGCCACTCCCGGCCCCCACATCCAGGAGCGACAGATGGGTCGGGCAGCCCGCGTGCAGCCAGAGCCGCCGGACGCCTTCGAGCGTGGGAAACGCGGCCCCGAGCCATCGGTTGATGTGGCGCAGCTGCCCCAGGCACCTGGTCAGGTCGCGCTCGTCTATTGCCGGGTCATCCAGCAGTTCCAGGGCTTCCGAGCGACTGCTCAGGTCAGGGATCCCCCACATACGGTACTCCTCACGGGTTCAGCGACGGGGCGGGATACTGGCCCTCCCTGGTAGACGAGGTGCGCCAGCTCCGTCACCAGACCGGGACCGAACGCCATGGCAACCCCATGGAGTGGGTTTTCGGTGGGATATTGGCGCAGACGACGCCGGTGCTCTTGCAGCACGAAGAGAATGGTAGGGGAGGACATGTTGCCATAGTGCCGTAAGACCTCCCGACTGGGGACCAGGTGCTCTGGCATAAGCTGAAAGATGGCTTCCAGGCGGTCTAGAATAGCCCGCCCGCCCGGATGGATGGCCCAGAATGCGAGGTCGGGGGGATGCTGGTTGAACAGGCGGCGGAGCGCGATGGGCGCGACCCGGGCAAGCTGTGCGGGAATCTCCCGCGACAGGTGCAGCATGTAGCCATAGTCGCCAATGCGCCAGACCATTGACGCTTCTGCTTCGGGGGTCAGTTCGGTATAGATGCGCTGAATCGTGAAGATATCATGCTGGTCGCGGTCGGGAAGGCCGACAATGCAGGCCCCGGCTCCATCGGCAAAGAGGGCCCCACTGACGAGGTCAACCGGCTTATCCCCCGGCTGGAGGTGCAGAGAACTCAGTTCCACACACACGACCAGGACGCGGGCGTGGGGCTGTCCCTGGACAATCTGGCTGGCCAGGCGCAGCGCGTTGAAGGCGGCAGCACAGCCCATGAAGCCGATGAATGTGCGCTCGACATGGGGGCCAAGGTCAAGCTGGCGAGCGATCATCTGGTCCAGCCCTGGCGCGAAGAAGCCCGTACAACTGACCACGAGCAGGTGGGTTATGGTTGCGGCAACCTCGGCGGGGGACGGGGCGTCCGGGCTTTCATCATATTCCAATGCCTGACGTGCGGCAGCGGTCCCTATCTCGACCGAGACCCGCTCGTACACTGCCATTCGTTCGGCTGTGGTGGCCACATTGGACAGGTCTTGCCCCGGGGCAAAGCGCGATTCCTGGGGGGGCAGGAAGGCATCTGGCAGGCAGGTGTAGCGGGTTTCAATCCCAGAGTGGCGGGAG
>DAOTUF010000649.1:0-6681 GCA_034437495.1 Chloroflexaceae bacterium
GGGGCCGGGTATTGCCCGTCGGAGCGCCCCGAAGAGGCCGGCTTTATTGTGCTGAATTCGTGCAGTGTGCGGGCCAGTGCCGAACAGCGTATCATTGGCAAGCTCGGGGAGTTGCAGCGGGTGAAGCGCCAGCACCCCGATACGCGCATCGTGCTCTGGGGCTGTATGGTCGGGCCGGGCAACGAATCGATCTTTCGGGAGCGGCTGCCGATGGTTGACCACTTTGTGTCCCCTTCGGCGGTGGAGGAGGTGGTGTCCCTCGCTCCGCAGCGAGAATGGCTGGAACGAACCGGGCAGCTTCCTGAATGCGCGGGGGGAACACCGGTCTTGCCCATTCGGACGGGTGCTGCGCCCCCGGTCTCGGTGGCAGTCCCCATCCAGTATGGCTGCAATATGACCTGCTCCTACTGTATCATCCCGCTGCGGCGCGGGCGTGAACACAGTCGTCCCCTGGAAACGATAGTCCAGGAGGTGGAGCAGATTGTGGCCGGAGGCCCCCGAGAAATCATCCTGCTCGGGCAGATTGTGGATTCGTGGGGGCACGACCTGCCCGGTCGCCCGGACCTGAGCACCCTGCTCACGGAGGTTCACGCCACCCCCGGCCTGGCCCGGCTGCGGTTTCTGACCTCCCACCCGGCCTGGATGACCGACCGCCTCATTGAGACGGTTGCTCGCCTTCCGCGCTGCCAACCCGAAATCAACCTGCCCGTGCAGGCGGGGCACGACGAGATGCTCAGGCGCATGCGGCGGGGGTATACCCTTGACCGCTACCGCTCCCTGGTGCAGCGTATGCGGGAGGCCATGCCTGGCATTGCCATCACCACTGACCTCATTGTCGGGCACCCGGGCGAAACCCGCGACCATTTTGACCGGACGCTGGCGTTCGTCCAGGAGATGCGGTTCGACAAAATCCATATTGCGGCGTTTTCGGCTCGCCCGGGCACGCTTGCGACCGAACAGGAAGCTGACCCATCGCTGGCCGTCCCCGATGCGGAGAAGCAGGAGCGGCGGCGCATCCTGGAATATCACCAGAAGCTCATTGCTGCCGATATCAACGCCCGGTTGTCGGGTCAGACGGTCGAAATCCTGGTCGAGGGGAAGGCCAGAGGGAAATGGTACGGGCGGACGGGGACCAATAAGCTGGTATTCTTTGCGCACGCTGGCGAATGGACCGGTCAACTGGTGACGGTGGAGATTACCTGGACCGGGCCGTGGAGCCTTCAGGGACAGCTGCGTTGAACTGCTGCTGTTCGTTGATGTTGGAATGCGTGAATGCACGATTGTGACGATTGTAAAATGACGGTGAAACAACAGGAGGAGGGTCACGTTGACCAGGCAGGATGAGAAGCAGCGCATCAGGCGGCGCTTGCAGGACTATGCGCTCGAACTGGCCGCCCAGAGCCGCTGGCACGAGGCGGTTGAAATGAATCGACAGATTTTGACCCTTGAAGAAGATGCTATGACCTACAATTGTCTGGGCAAAGCCTATATGGAGCAGGGTCTCTATGAAGAAAGCCACGATGCCTACCAGCAGTCGCTCCGGCTCAACCCGACCAATGCGATTGCGCGGAAAAACATCTCGCGCCTGGATTCGCTCATATCACGCGGGGTCAGGCACCCGCGTGACCTGCAAGAGCGATACCAGAAGGTTGACCCGCGCCTGTTCATTACCGAGGCGGGCAGAACCGCTATTACGACGCTCTGTGACGTTCCCCGCAGCAGCGCAGTGGAAACGCTGTCAAGCGGCGACCGGGTGGAACTGGTTCCAGAAGACCGCCATATTGTGGTCGTGAATATCGACAACGCCATGGTCGGCAAGATAGAACCCCGGCTCGGGCAGCGGCTCAACGAACTCATTGCGGGTGGGAACCGCTACATTGCGGCAGTCGCCCAGTGTGACCCCCGCCACGTGCGGCTGTTGGTGCGCGAGGTCTACCAGCATCCGAGCCAGCGGAAACGGGTGTCCTTCCCCCTCAAGCTCAGTGAACTGGCGCTGTACGGGTTTCTTCCCGAGTTGCGCTTTGATTATGAGGTGGAAGAACTGCTGGAAGAGGATGATATTCGAGAGGAGGAGAGCAGCGCCGAGGAGGAGCTACCGGCCCCGGAAGAAGAAGAGGAAATCGGTCTGGACGATATCGAAAAGGACATCCCTACCGACGATGATGAATCGGAAGAGTGATGCCCGCACCCCTCTCCCTGGGAGATTCGGCAGGCCGTAGGGTCCCGAAGATGCCTCCCGCCGGTCAACATCGGCGGGAGGTTGGCTTTGTTTCCCCGCTGCGGCCACGGTCACGCCTCATCCGTCGGCTTCCGCGGCTGCCCGGTCGCGATGATGACATCTGCCGCATCCTGGTATATCTTGCTGACCGCGCAGTAGTCTTCCTGGCTATAGCCCTGCCCCTCCGCCAGTTCATAGAGCTGGTAGGCCAGCCCGGTCATCATCATCGGCACGCCGAGCGAACGGGCCGTCTCCAGCGCCGCTCCCAGGTCCTTTTGCATCAGCGCAGTGGCAAAGCCCGGCGCATAGCTGTCTTTGAGCATGCGGTCTTTGAGCCACTGGTCAAGCAAGAAGTTGGCCCCCGCCGACTGCATAATGACTTCCCGTATCACCGCGGCATCGCCCCCGGCCTTCACCGCCATCGTCATCGCCTCTGCGATGGCGATCATCAGCAGCCCGGCAATGGTGTTATTGGCGAGCTTGACCACTTCGCCCATCCCATTTGGCCCCACCCGCGTGACGTTCTTCCCCAGGGTTTTGAGCACGGGCAGGGCGTGGTAGTAGGTTTCCGATTCGCCCCCGACCATAATGGCCAGTTCGCCCGACGCGGCCCGCTCTGGCCCCCCGCTCACCGGCGCATCCAGCAGATACACCAGCTTCTCCCGCAGCGCAGCAGCAATCCGCCGCGACTCGGTGGGCGCGATGGTGCTGCAATCCACGACAATCAGGTCGGGCCGGGCCGCGTGGATGATCCCCTGCTCTCCCAGACAAACTTCCTCCACCTGCGGGGCATCGGGCACGCAGACAACCACCAGGTTGCTCCGTTCTGCAACCTCCTTCGGGTTGGCAACCACCTGCGCCCCTTGCGCCTGCAATCGCTCCACCGGGGCCATATTCCGGTGCCCGCAAATGGTCAGGGGGAACCCGGCACGGAGCAGGGTCGCTGCCATTGGCTCACCGATAGTGCCGAGACCAATAAATCCGACGGTGCGCGTCATACCCATATCCTTTCTCTTGCTATTTGATATCTTCTCGGTCTGAATTCAGTTCCTCACCCCACCTCACCGTATCTTCCCTTTTCCTGCTGCGTTCTTTCCCCTCTATAGTAGCATATACGGCAGCCCACCGGCCCGAAACATCCCCGAGCGGCGCAGAAACCCTGTCCATCTGACCAGGGAATAGTTCCCCCAGATGCCCGTATGCTCCGGGGAGTGGAGGTGGTATTCTCGGGTGGGAGGCAAGGACAAGGATTTCGTGGAGTTTCTTCATAGAACGCATGGGACATCATGGAACATCATGGAATGAAAAATCGTCTCATCTACCGGGCCACCATCCGGTCATCTCCGGTCATCTCCGGTTCTCTCAGCATGATATCAGGTTGGACCAGGCTGTTCTGGTGCATAATAAGGTTTGGAACTACCGACAAAAGATAGTAAGTAGCAGGCAGAAAACGTGAAAGATAGGGAGACGTTAAGCCAATGAAGCGAAAACACAGGTTCGGAACACACCGGTTGGTCACATTGATACTGCTGGTTGTGCTGCTGCTCTCCTCCTGCGGGGAGTGGGGGATCGGGATGGGCACCCCCGGCTCGCCCTCGGATGGCGAAGCGGTGACGATATCCTTTGCCGCCTGGGACCATGAGCGGCACCTGTTCGAACCGCTGGCAGAGAAGTTTATGCAGGAGCACCCCGACATCACCGTGGTGCTGGTCCCGATGGAGGACCTGGTTCGGAGGGGGGAGGGCGGCATGGATTCTCCCACGGCTACGCTCCGTCAGGTCGTCTCCGGTGCCGACACCGCCATATCCTGGGGGATTTCGCCCGAAGCCCTGCGGAGTGACCTGCTGCTCGACCTCACCCCGCTGATGGAAGCGGACCCGAGCTTTGACCGGAGCGACTTCTACCCCGCGGCCCTCCAGCAATATACGACCAGTGAGGGTCTCTGGGGGCTGCCCCGGCGCGTCCAGGTTCGGGTGCTCTCCTACAACGCAGAGCTTTTTCAGGCAGCGGGTATCCCGGCCCCCGCAGCCGGGTGGGGGTGGAATGACCTGCTTGGAGCCGCAGAGCAGATTGCCACAAAGCGCGGCCAGACCGTCGAAACGTACGGGTTCTTCGACCTGTCCGGAGGCATCTTCACCTTCCTCGCGCTGTGCGAACAACAGGGTATCGACCTCCTGTCGACCCCGGCGCGGGAGATGCAGCTTGACCGAGACGAAATCGTCACCATTGTGCGCCGCATTCTCGCCCTGAAAGAAAGCGGGGCCCTCTTCCATGCGGAACCTGGCCCACCCGCCGAAAGGGAAATCAATCCGCAGCAGCTTATTCGGGATGGGCGGGTCGGGGTGTGGGACCACGAGTTTGCCATCCATTCCTTCATGGGAGAGGGGCCGTCGGGCAGCTCCTCATTTGCCTTCGATGTGGGCAATGTCCCCTATCCCAGTCTGTCCACCAACATCATGGGGCTTGGCAGCGGAGAGGGCTACATCGTCAGCAGCGGAACGCGCCACCCCGAAGCCGCGTGGAGTTGGATTGAGTTTCTGTCGCGTCAGCAGATTGACCCGCAGATGGGGGGAGAAGCCAACCCCCGCATGATGGCAACGGGTCTCTTCCCGGCCCGCCGCTCCGTGGCGGAGGAAGCGGGGTATTGGGATTATTTCAATGAAGCGGAGGCCGCAGCCTATCAACAGGCGCTCGAACAGCAGCCACCCATGCCCGCTCGCACTCCCGACACCGTGGGCTTGAATGTGCTGGTGGAGGCGCTGATGCCGCTGTTGCGGGGAGACGAAGAAGATGTCGAAAAAGCCCTGGCCGACGCGCAGATACAGCTTGAGGAGCGCGTAGCCGAGGTGCAGATGACCCCGACGCCCGAACCGGAGACCGGCCCGGTCGTCGTGGCGACCCCCGAGCCGCAGGAAGCCCCGCAGGGCGCGGCGAGTATCTCGTTCTTCTCGATGAGCACCAGCCCGACCGAACTGCGCCAGGTTGCCCGCGCTTTCCGCGAGGAACACCCGGACATCTTTGTCGAAATCGCGTCCACCAGGATGATGACCGGTCCTGCCGAGTTGTCGCAGCTTGCCCGCAGCTACGACTGTTTCACGTCGAGCGGCCCCGCCCTGGAAGAGGATGCGAGCAGCTATCTGCTCGACCTTCAACCCCTCTTCGATGCCGACGCGACCTTCGCGCAGGATGACTACCCCCCGGCGCTGCTGGAGCGGTACCGGCGCAACGGGCAGCTTGTCGGGCTGCCCCAGGGCTTTATGATGCGCACCCTGAACTACAACCGCACGGCGTTCGATGCTGCGGGTATCATACCGCCTGACGCGGAATGGACGGTTGACGACTTCCTGGGGGCTGCGCTGGCGCTCACGACGGGCGAGGGCGACACCAAACAGTATGGCTATGTGCCGGTCGGGGTGCCCATTCAAGACCTCGTCTTCTTCGTGCGACAGTTCGGGGGACGGCTCACCATAGGGAGTGGCGAGCAGGCGCAGCCCAACTACAGCGACCCTGACGTCGTGGCCGCCATCCGCTGGTATCTCGACCTGGCGGAGGTTCACGGAGTGATGCCGCCTATCTTCTTGCCCTACCAGCGTGACAGCCAGTATAATGGTGAATCGTTTGGACTCATTCAGGAGGGTCGCGCCGGGATGTGGTTTGATTATGGGCACGGCATGTTCGGCACTCCGCAGCCCATGCCCGAAGGTGAAGGTCCCTCCCGGGACTTTGACGTGGGCATCGCCCCCCTTCCCATTGGCAGCGGTGGGTTGAGCGGCGATGACCTGGGCTACTCCGCATCGCTCCATATCTCCGCCCGGTCGAGCCATCCGCAGGCGTGTTGGGAATGGCTCAAGCACCTTTCGGGGAGTGTTTCTCTGCTGCGCTGGACGGTCCCGGCCCGTATGTCGGTGGCGCAGTCGGAGGCGTTTCTAGCGCAGGCCCAACCCGGAGCCGCAGAGCTTGCGCAGGTCTACCGGGAGACCCTGGCCGCAGCCGGTCCGTCGGTGGGGAACCTGGAAACCACGGAGATGTCCGACATGAGCTACTGGCTCTTTGAGGCCATCAACCAGGCCATGGATGGTGAAGCCGAGCTAGATGCGGCGCTGGTAGAGGCGCAGAACACCGCCAGCGCCTTCCAGGACTGTGTCGCCAACGGCGGGGAGCGGGCGGACTGTGCGCAACAGGTTGACCCGGACTATGATGGCTACCTCCTGGATATGGGGGGAGCGATGGAGCCATCAATGAGGCCGGTGCCGTGAGGCCGGTGCCGTGAGGCCGGTGCCGTAGGGATAGAGGGTAGAAGGTAGAAGGAAGATACGCAGGAGGTATAGCTAGATGAGCAAAATCTACCCGAAAGTGAACAGGAGTACCCAGGATGCGCACCATCCAACGAGCACACAAGATCCGACTGAACCCGGCCCCTGAGCAGGAGCCGTATTTTCGGCAGGCTGCAGGCAATGCCCGCT
>DAOTUF010000650.1:0-2724 GCA_034437495.1 Chloroflexaceae bacterium
TCATCGCCTCCGGCGACCTGGCCCGGAGCGAAAGCGGGATGTGGGTGCTGACCCGCCCTCTGGAGCAAGTTGCGGTTCCGACCAGCATTGAGGGGCTGATTTTTGCGCGGCTCGACCGGCTGGACGAACCGCGCCACGGTCTGGTCCAGGTGGCTTCGGTGATAGGACGGCGGTTTCAGCGGGCCGTCCTGGAAGAGGTAGATAGCACCCTCACCCCGATTGACGAGAAGCTGCTTTCGCTGATTGATGATGAAATCATCGTGTCCGAAGAGGCGGTTCAGGTGCTCCAATCCTACCTCTTTCGGCACGCGCTGCTGCGCGATGTTGCCTACGAGGGTATTCTCTATGCGCGGCGGCGCGAACTGCACCGGCGCGTGGCGCAGCAGATAGAGCGGCTGCATGTCGGCAACCTGGACGACTACCTGGCGCTCCTGGCCTACCACTACCGGCTGGCAGAGGTGTGGGATCTGGCCTTCTTCTACCACAAAGCGGCTGGCGTAGCTGCCCAGAAGCGCTATGCCAACCGCGAAGCGTTGAGCCTGTTTGCTACGGCGCTGGAAATGATCCAGCATGTGGCACCGGAGGGAGAAGCGGGAGGGGAGACCGGGGGAGCCGGCGGGGATTCTGCCGCCCTGAGCTTTATCGAGCCAATCCCCGTGCTGGTGGCCGAACTGCACGAACGCCGCGGCTATATCCGGGCGCTCCTGGGCGAGAGCGACGAAGCCAGAACTGGCTACCTTGAAGCGCTGCGCCTGGTTGAGCAGGTGCGCGACGGGGAGTCCTCCGCTTTCTGGTCAACCTCGTCAACCTCTGCTACCGAGCCGCGGCAAACGCGCCTCCTGCACCAGCTTGGAGAAACGACCGTACGCTTGCACCGCCACCTTGCCACCCTGTGCGAACAACAGACCAGCTACGACCAGGCATTTGCGTGGCTGGAGCGCGGGATGGAGCAGGCGACCGCCGAAACCCATACGGAACTGGCCCGCTGCTACCTGCTCGGGGCCCGCATCTCCTACATCCAGGGGAAGTTTAGCGAATCGCTGGACTGGGCCGAGACGGGGCTTTCGATTGCCGAATACCTGGACAACATAGCCGACCAGGCCCAGTCGCTCGTGCGCATTGGCGTTATCTGGTCAGAACAGAACGAGCCTTCGAAGGGCATTCCGGCCCTGGAAAAAGCCTGCAAACTCTTTGAACAGGTCAATCATCTCAGTGGCCTGAACCAGGCGCTCAACAACCTGGGTATCGCGTGTTACCGCGTGGGGCGGCTGCGGGAGGCCATGAACTACTACGGTCAGTGTCTCCAGATAAGTGAGAACATTGGCGATGTTGTGACCATGGCCCGCGCCTCCAATAACCTGGCGCTGGTGCTGGTGGAGCGGGGCCACCTGGAGCGGGCCAGCGAACTCTATCAGTACAGCAGCGAACAGTTTCGGCGGATTGGCTCGGAGCAGGGGGTGGCGAACACGATGTTGAACCGCGGGGAAGTGCTGCTGCTGCAAGGGCAACCCGGCGAGGCCATGCACCTGTTCCGCGAGAGTATCGCCATTCTAGAGCGCATCAACGTTCGCATCGACCTGCCCGAAGTGCTGCGTCTGGCCGCCGAAGCTAGCCTGGAGCTTGACGAGGTGGACCCGGCCCAGGACTATGCCACGCGCTCGCGGGATATTGCCCGGGAGTTGGGGATGGCGCTGGAAGAGGCGCTGGCGCGGCAGGTGTTGGGGCAGATTGCCCTGCGTCAGCATGCCTTCTCCGTCGCCCAGGAGGAACTGGAACAGAGCCGGGCCGTGCTGGAACAGCTCGAAAACCGCTCGAAACTGGGCAAGGTGCTCTACTGGCAGGCGCGGTTGGCCCAGGCCCGGGGGCACACCGACCAGGTCTCTCCGCTGCTTCAGGAGGCGCAGGGCATCTTTCAGGAGTTTCATGCGCAGAGAGACCTGGAACTGGTCCAGACCTTTCTGGCTGAACTTGACCCTGCCGCTGCCGAACAGGTGAGGCGTGAGGCGTGAGAGTTACCTGAGCCGTGTTGTCCCTCCTGTCACTCCGAACGGGTGGTCAAAAATGGTTCAACAACGTAACCGTTCAGGGGGTCGGCACCAGCTTCGGCGCAGGCCGACCCGCCCGATGCGCTGCCACCGCATCCACCACGAACGCCCGCAGCGACCACCCCTGCCGCCGACACGTCTCCCGCACGGTCAAGATGCGCTCCACAAAGCGGCTCCATGCCTTCCACCGTCACGAACACCCACAGCCCATCCCACCGCCGCATGAGTTCCTCCCGCACGGCGCGGTCGGTGCCCGCCAGCGCCACCTTCACCGCACCCCCCACAGCCGCACCGTCCCGTCAGCCGACCCCGACGCCAACCGCGTCCCATCCGCGCTGAACGCCACGCTCCTGACCCAGTCCGTATGGCCCTCCAGCGTGGCGAGGAGGGCGCCATCTTGCGCGTTCCACAGCCGCACCGTCCCGTCCCACGACCCCGACGCCAACCGCGTCCCATCCGCGCTGAACGCCACGCTCCAGACCCCGGACGTATGGCCCTCCAGCGTGGCGAGGAGGGCGCCATCTTGCGCGTTCCACAGCCGCACCGTCCCGTCATCCGACCCCGACGCCAACCGCGTCCCATCCGCGCTGAACGCCACGCTCCTGACCCAGTCCGTATGGCCCTCCAGCGTGGCGAGGAGGGCGCCATCTTGCGCGTTCCACAGCCGCACCGTCCCGTC
>DAOTUF010000651.1:0-24738 GCA_034437495.1 Chloroflexaceae bacterium
AGGACGATGCGAGTAAGCCCGTGTCGTGTCCGTAACAAGCCGGTTGAACATGGTCGAGGCTCACGTGACCGCCGCAAGGCGAGTGGGTTTGCTGGTTTTCCCGCCGTAAGGCGAAAAACCAGCCCAGGAAGACGTTGTGGAATGGTTGGAGTAAAAGAAAAAAAGAGGAGCGCGGTTTCCTCCACTGCCACTGAAGTGGCGTGGCTTCCACCGCGCAAGATTCGGTGAGTAGTGAGGTGAGGTGCTCCATGATAGAGCCAGGCTCAGAGGCCCCGTTGTCTTTTGTCAGAAGTGACCTGCGCAGCATCCAGCAGCGGGCCAGACGGCAGCGTGAACGGTTGCAGCAAGCGAACCAGGTTGTTCGTCAGGTTCAGGCGGTTCTGACCCGCTTCGGTTCATCTCCTGTTCGAACGGTCAAAAATCTCCCGTCCCGCTACATTGCCCACGGAATTGTTGCCCTGACCGTCCCTATTGCCATTGGAATCAGCCAACTCCCTGACCGACCGGTGGCCGAACCGTCCTCCCGGACCCTCTCGGTTGCTGACCGTCCCATTGAACTAGGCCCGCTCGATATGGGGCAGCCAGCCGAGTTGACTATTCAGGTTGGGGACCCTCCCCTCGACATGGATGCCATCCCTATGCCCGTTTCGCTGGTGTCGCGGCGCGAGGCGCTGGCCCCGCTGGTCGTTCCGGCTACCATCTCGGTAGAGCAGACCAAGCTGCGCAACGGCCCGGGACTGGACTACGACGCCGTTGGCTTGATGGAAACGGGGGCCCCCCTCCAGGTCATCGGGCGCTATGGAGACTGGTTCCAGGTCCGCGAAGGCGAAGGCTTGCCCGTCTACTGGGTCGCTGGCGAACTGGTCCAGATTCCCGAAGCAGCCTACTACGCGCTGTTCGAAGTCGCCGCCGAGGATATCCCCCCACCGCCCCCGCCGAAGGTCGGCCTGGTCCGCGAGAACGGGCTGAACCTGCGGGACGGCCCCGGCACGAACTATGTCAGTATGACCAAACTCGACGTGGGAGCAGAGGTGGCACTGGTTGAGATGTACAAAGACTGGTTTCACGTTGACTTCGACGGAAATAGCGAAGGATGGGTGCATGCCGATTTTCTCGATGTTGGCTCCGGCATCATTCACCGCGTTCCCATCACCAATGAAATCCCCGACCCCAACCCTGCCCTGGTCGCCGCCATCAACCAGAACTCGGTGAACCTGCGCGAAGGGCCGGGCACCGTCTACCATTCGCTCGGGCGCATCGGCGCTGATACCCAGGTCGATTTGCTGGCCCGCCACAAGGACTGGTTCAAGGTGCAGCTTTCCGACGGCAGGAAGGCGTGGGTCTTCAGTGACTTGTTGAACATGACCCCGATGGTGCGCCGCCGTATCCCCTACACGAACAACATCCCGGCTCCGCCACCCCGCTACGTTCCTCGGGCCACCAGCAACACCGGGGTTGCCCGCAGCAACGGAGGCGGCAGCCCGTCGCGCGGGAACACGGGGAGTCCGGCGGTGGCTGCCCCGGCTCCGCCGGTGGCTATCCCTGCCAGTGGCGACGTTGCCAGCTACGCGCTGCGGTTTGTCGGCTCTCGCTATGTCTATGGGGGGGCCAGCCCCGCCACCGGCTTCGATTGCAGCGGGTTCACCGCCTATGTCTATCGGCAGTACGGGGTCCACCTGCCCCACAGCGCCGCCGCGCAGTATAGCACGGCCTATGGCGCAGCCGTGGGCAGTATGAACAACCTGGCTCCAGGCGACCTGGTATTCTTTGCGGGCACCTACGGGCGGGGTATCTCTCACGTGGCCATCTACATCGGGGGGGGAAGCATCGTCCACGCGATGACGCCGAGCCTGGGGGTGCAGGTGTCGAGCCTGTGGAGCAACTATTGGACCAGCCACTACTACGGTGCGATACGGGTGCGCCGCTAGTCCTATGAAAGCCTTGATTTTGAGCGGGGGCAAGGGAACCCGCCTGCGTCCGATAACCTATACCAGTGCCAAGCAACTCGTGCCGGTGGCCAACAAGCCCGTGCTGTTCCGGGTCATTGAGTCGGTGCGGGAAGCCGGGATTGATGACATCGGCATTGTGGTGGGCGATACCGCAGAAGAGATTCGCAGCGCGGTCGGGAATGGGCGGCGTTGGGACGGGCGCATCACCTACATTGAACAGGACGCTCCCCTCGGCCTGGCCCACGCCGTTAAAATCAGCCGCGCCTTCCTGGAGGACGAGCCGTTTGTCATGTTCCTGGGCGACAACTGCATCCAGGGAGGGATTACCTCGCTGGTGCAGCAGTTTACCCAGAGCGGCTACCATGCGCAAATTGTCCTGAAGGAAGTGATGCAGCCGGAGCAGTTCGGCGTGGCTGAACTGGATGAGGAAATGCGCATTGTGCGCCTGGTCGAGAAGCCCCGCGAACCGCGGAGCAACCTGGCGCTGGTCGGCATCTACATGTTCGACCCCCACATCTGGGAGGCGGTCGAAGCCATCACGCCCTCGTTCCGCGGCGAACTGGAAATCACCGACGCTATCCAGGAACTCATCACCAGGGGATACCGCGTCTACCCCTACATCCACGATGGGTGGTGGATTGACACGGGCAAGAAGGACGATTTGCTCGAAGCGAACCGGATGGTGCTGGAGGAACTGGAACCGATGGTAACGGGCTATGTGGACCGCGATTCGCAGCTGGTTGGCAAGGTCATTGTCGAGCGGGGCGCGGAGATTATCAACAGCACCCTGCGCGGCCCGGCCATCATCGGGGAACACACCCGCATCTTCAATTCCTACGTCGGCCCCTTCACCTCGATTTACCACCACTGCCTGGTCGAAAACAGCGAGATTGAACACAGCATTGTGCTGGAGAACTGCCGCATTCGGGACCTCCCCCACCGCCTGGAAGACAGCTTGATTGGACGCAACGTTGACGTTGCTCGCAGTCCGCTCAAGCCCAAAGCTTATCGCCTGATGCTCGGGGACAATAGTTCGGTTGGCGTGTTGTGAGGTTCCAGGTACCCGTGGTGCGGGAGGGGGCACCGCGGGTATCCAGGAGCGCGGGAGGCGGGAGTCCTGCTGATGCGTACCATTTCAGGCTCGTTCAGGTCCAGGCAGTCCCGGTTCCCGACGCTGGTTCTCCCCCTCCTGGTCATTCTGGTCGCTCTGGTCGCTCTGGCTACTGCCTGGCATCCCACCGCCTCTGCTCCCCATGCCCCCCACACCGCGTCCTGTCTGGGGCACCGGGCCAGCGGGTCGAGCGTGCCCCGGCTGCCTATCGAACCCTATGTGCGGCCCGAGCTTGCCCGACGCATGGTCGCCCTGCGCCCGGTCATCCTGGAGGCCGCCGCCCGCCACAATCGCCCCGAACTCTCCGGGATGAGTGACCGCGACTTTGCTGTTGTCCTGGCACTCTTGCTGTATAATGAACACAATGGCTGGCTCGAAGATGCCATAGAGCCGCTGCGCCTGTTCACCCCGGCCTACCAGTATGCTCAGGTTCTTGTGAACCAGAGCGGGGTGGGAAGCAATTTTAGCGTCTGGCCCACCAACCTGCGCCCCTCGGTCGCGCTGGAAATCGCCGTTCAGCAGGTACCGGTGCCAGAGCCAACCGGCTGGCTGACGGTCCCCGTTACGGTGGAGGGGAGCCGGGTCGTTCCGGAAGAATACACCTCGCAGCGGGCCCTGTTTGCGGCGCTCACGCGCGAAATTCGGCAGGATGAACTGGCCGTCGAATATCTGGCGGCCAACCTGGAACGGGGCCTCTATCGGGCGCAGTATGAGGGCGTGCCGGTGAGTTGGCGGGTGCTGGCAGCCTGGCACAACCAGGGTATCGTGCGCCCGGAACAGGTCCGAGCCAACGCCAGTGCGCGGGACTATGTGCGACGGACCTCGGCCTATCTTCCGACCGCCCGCCACCTGATTGGGCAGGGGAAGTAGGCACGAACCGGCGCGAACCGGCACGAACCGGCACGAACCGGTCCCCGCACTCCTGATGCTCAACGTGCCCACCTGATACGCAACGGCATAGCATGGCGAAACCGCTCCGCGACGCATCTCCCGCCGCCTCCCGTTCTTCCCAGACCTGGGCCGAACGCTGGCGCGATATCCGGGCCGCCCTGGTCAACATCCCCCGAGCCGTCCAGATGGTCTGGGAGGCACACCCGTGGGGCACGGTCGGTATTGGTCTGCTCACGCTGCTTTCAGCCCTGCTCCCGGCGTCCCAGGCGTGGGTGGGCAAGCTGATAGTCGATACCATCGTCCGCACCGTCAACGAAGAGACGTCCGTCCGTCTGGCGTTCCTGGCCTTGCTGCCGTTCTTCCTGCTCGGGTGGCTGCTGGTCACGCTCGGAGCCATCTTCCAGCAGAGCACCACCCTCTTGCAGCACATCATTGACTCGCGCCTGTCCCACACCATCAACACCGCCATCATCAGCAAGGCCCTGGCGCTGGATATGCGCTACTTCGATGATGCCGAATTCTACAACAAGCTGCAAAACGCCCGCCGCGAAGCCGACTACCGCGCCCTCCACATCGTCAACACGCTCTTCTCGCTCATCCGCGGAACGCTCATCCTGGCCACCTTCGGAGCGCTCCTGCTGACCCTCAGCCCGCTGGTCGTCCTCATCCTCCTGGGCGCAACCCTGCCCTCCTTCATCGCCCAGGCTCGCTATGGCAGCCTCTACTTCCGCCTGCTCATCTGGCGCACCCCGGAGTTCCGCCATATGCAGTATCTCGAATACCTGCTCACGGTTGACCGCAACGTCAAGGAGGTCAAGCTGTTTGGCCTGGGCGAGTTTCTGCTCCGCCGCTATCAGCGCATGTTCTGGGCCTTCTACGAAGAGGATGCAGCCCTCGCCCGTCAGCGCAGCCTCATCAGCATCGGGTGGGGGTTGCTCTCCAATGGCAGCCTCTACGGAGCCTACGCCTGGGTCGCCTGGCAAGCGATGACCGGAGCCGTCACGCTTGGAGACTTCACGCTCTACCTGGCTATGTTTCACCAGTCCCAGGCAACTTTCCGCGGCCTCTTCTCCGATATCGGCCAACTCTACGAGAGCAGCCTGTTCCTCGACAACCTGTTTGGCTACCTCAAGCTCCAACCCCGTCCATCCACCGACGGTGGGGGACTCCCGCTCCCCCGCCCGCTCCGTCAGGGCATTGAGTTCTGTCATGTCTCCTTTCACTATCCGGGATACCCCGCCGAGGTGCTGCACGATGTGAACTTGCACATTGCGCCCGGGGAGTGTCTGGCGCTGGTGGGCGCAAATGGTGCCGGCAAGACCACCCTTATCAAACTGCTCACCGGCCTCTACGAGCCGACCGACGGCCACATCCGCATTGATGGCACCGACCTGCACGACTACGACCAGGAAAGCTTGCACCAGGCCATGAGCGTCATCTTTCAAGACTTTGTGCAATACCAGGCTACCATCCGTGAGAACATCGGGTTCGGGCAGGTGTCGGTGCTTGCGAGCGACGATGACGGGGGAGCAATAGCCGGTGCCGCCCGGCGCGGGGGAGCCGACACCATCGCCGCCCGGCTTCCCCGCGGGTACGACGCGATGCTTGGCCACTGGTTTGCCGAAGGCCACGAACTTTCGGGGGGAGAGTGGCAGAAGGTCGCCCTGAGCCGCGCCTTCCTGCGCGACAGCGATATCCTCATCCTCGATGAGCCAACCGCCTCGCTGGACATTGACCACGAACACGAAATCTTCGAGCGGTTTCACGAACTGACGCAGGGCAAGACTACCATCCTCATCAGCCACCGCCTGAGCACGGTCCGTATGGCCGACCGCATTGCGGTGCTGGAGGGGGGGCACATTACCGAAGTCGGCACCCACGAAGAACTGCTGGCCCGCAAGGGAACCTACCAGCGGCTCTTTCAGACGCAGGCGCAGCGCTACCGCACCGATGATGTTCAGGAGGCATGAGGGGTAGACCTTAACCTCGATATCATCTCATCTCATCTCGACGGAACAACTCCCACCCCCACCCCGTTGGCTCCCCGCTCGCGTTCCAGCGCCTTCCCTGGTACCCTGGAGGGTGGCCAGCAGCGGCAGCGGACCTTGACCCTGACCTTGACCCTGACCGTTCATGCGGGCAAGCTGAAGCTCCGGGATGAGATGATGCAAGGTGCGGAAAAGTTCCTCCTGGTCGTGCTGGTGGGCCGCCTGGATGAGGTCGTCCACCACCTCGCCCAGGTCGGGGGGGATCTCGTCGCCCATCCGGTTGACGGCAAAGATTTTCTCGTGTGAGGTGCGCTCGTAGCGCTCGTCGTGCAAAAAAAGCTCTTCATAGAGCTTTTCGCCTGGTCGAACCCCCGTAAAGACGATGTCAATATCCCGCCCCACCTCCAGGCCAGAGAGGGTAATCATATCCCGCGCCAGGTCCACCAGTTTCACCGGTTCGCCCATATCCAGAATGAACACCCGCCCGGTGCCCGACTCCATCGTGGATGCCTGGAGCACCAGTTGCACCGCTTCGGGGATGGTCATAAAATAGCGCTGCATCTCGGGGTGCGTCACCGTCACTGGCCCGCCGCTGGCAATCTGCCGCTTGAAGGTCAGCACCACACTGCCCCGGCTGCCAAGCACATTGCCAAAGCGGACCGACACATAGGGCTTTCCGCTCATCAGCGCCGCCTCATGCACCAGAAACTCGGCAATGCGCTTGCTCGCCCCCATCATGCTCGTCGGGTTCACCGCCTTGTCCGTAGAGACCATCACGAACCGTTCGACCCCCACCGCCAGTGACGCCGCCAGCGCGTTGCGCGTGCCCAGGACGTTGTTGGTGATGGCCTCTTCCGGGTTCATCTCCATCAAGGGCACGTGCTTGTGCGCCGCAGCGTGAAAGACCATCTCCGGCTGGTGGGTCTGGAAAACTGCAAGGACCCGTTCGTGAAAGCGCATATCAGCAATGACCGCATGAATAGACCCGTGGGGCCGGGTTTGCTGAAGTTCGTGGTGGATCTCGAACACGCTGTTTTCGCCGTGCCCCACCAGCACCAGCACCGACGGTTCGCAGCGGAGCACCTGACGGCACAACTCGCTCCCGATGGACCCCCCGGCCCCCGTCACCAGCACCCGCTTTCCCTGTATCAGGGCGCTGACCGCTTCAATATTGGTCCGGACTAGCTCGCGCCGCAGCAGGTCTTCAATCTGGACCGGGCGCAGCTGGTTGACACTGACGCGCCCGTCCAGCAACTCATAGATACCGGGGATGATTCTGGCTCGGACCCCGCTTCGTTCACACAACCGTACGACCTTGCGGATGACCTTGCCAGAGGCCGTGGGCATGGCAATGATGGCCTGACGAAACCCATAGTGCTCGACCAGGGAGGGGATATCCCGCGAGGCTCCGAGCACGGGGATACCCTGGATGTACAAGCCGTACTTCCGCGGGTCGTCGTCCACAAAACCAACCACCCGCATCCCCACCTGGGGGTTGTGCTTGATTTCGCGCACAATCATATCTCCCGCCTTCCCCGCCCCAATCACCAGCACCGGCTGGACGTGCTTCTGGTAGGGGGCAATGTGCGCAAGCTCCCGCGCCGCCAACCGCAGCATCAGGCGGGGAGCCGCGGTAGCCCCGAGCGCCAGAGGCAGCAAGATGAACGGGATGGAACGGGGAATGATACCGATGTTGGTCCCTCCTGCCCCCCAGGAGAGGAGTAGGGCCAGGCTCCCCGCAATCGCCACGGCAAAGGTCACACACCCCGCCAGCAGCAAAAGCTCCTCGACCGAGGCATAGGGCCAGTAGCGCACATAGACGCGGGCCTGCAAAAAGGTGACGAGTGTGGCTGGCACGACCAGCATGGTCAGGAGCAGCCATTCGGACCAGTGGCGGGTCAGCACAAAGGTATCGAGCCGGAGCACAAAACTCAAATAGGTCGCTATAACGAGCAAAAAACTATCGCTGGCGAGCAAATACCGATTTCGAACAAGCCATTTCATCCAATTGCCTCCGTAGCCTGTGCCATAACAATCCTGCATAACGCCTGTCTCCCACGCAGGAGCAACTACCCGACCTCCGATGGTTCGTCCCGGCGGGGATGATGGGCAATGGGTATAATAGGCCCACGCAAGGGCGCAAGAGGCACAAAGAGTGGGTATCGGTGACGGGTGCGAGGCCAGTCTGGTCGTTCCCGAACCGCAGGTCAGCGAACCAGGACCCAGGACCCACCCGCATCCGGGAGGGACGGGGAGCAGCGGATACCACCAGAGGGTATTGAACGACGAAGCCCGGTCGGTGGTGCTTCTGCGGGCACTGTGTTCAAATGTTCATGAAGCCCCGGTCGGAGCAGCGGCTACAACGGACCGGAACGATGTTTCATCGTCTCTCGGTAATTTAAACGATGGTTTGAACGAAAACCACACCGCCTATTATAGGGGAAAGGAGAACTAGAGGTCAACCGGTACTATGGTACTACTTCCGGGCCGGTGCTGATGCTGAGGATACGGGCCGCGATATCGGCCGGGGGAGCAGCGTAGAGTGCCGAGGTCACGAGGATATCGACCCCTGTGGCCGCATAGTCCGCACCATTGGCGGGGGTGATGCCGCCGGCTGCGGCGATGCAGACCGTCTGGCCTCCTGCCACGGCTCGCACCGTAGCGACGGTCTCCCGAAGCTCCGCAACTGGCATTTTATCTATCTGGACGATATCAAAGCCTGCGGCCACGACCGCGACCGCTTCGTCCTTCGTCTCCACTTCGATGGCAATCTTCTTTTCGGGGCAGGAGCACCTGAGTTCGTCAAGTTGCTCGATGCAGGTGGCAAGCCCGCCCAGAAAGGCGCGGTGCTGCGGAAAGATGAGCACCGTCTCGGACAACCCCAGGCGATGGGGCACCCCGCCACCAGCCAGCACCGCCTTCATTGCCAGCGACCGCGTGCCCGGAAAGACCTTGCGCGTGGTCGCGACCTGAACCTTCGGGTTGACCTGCCGGGCCGCTTCGACCATGGCGCGGGTGCGGGTCGCGATGCCCGACAGGTATTCGAGGAGATTGACCGCCACCTTCCAGACTTCGTGCAAGACTCTGGCCTCCCCTTCGGCTTGCAGCACCAGGTCCCCCGCCGGGAGCGCGGTGCCGCTCCCGACTCCCGCGGAGACCACCGCACCCCGCTTTTCCAGCAGCCGCGCTGCCTCTTCCGTCCCACACACGACCGTCTCATGACGGGTGGCAAAGGTGATGCGCCCTGGCCGGCCCCCGATACCGAGTATCTGGGTCGTCAGGTCAAAATAGGGTACGTCCTCGCGGATGAGCCGCTCCAGTTCCTCGTCGGTCAGTGAGCAAGACCACGAAGACGCAAGGGATGGTGTTGGGGTCATGGGATACCTTTCTTTCTCCGGTCAATCGGTGATGAACCCGTGCTCTGCCAGAATAGCCTGCCCCTGCGGAGAGAGCACGAAGGCAACAAACGCCTGCGCCAGTGCCGGGTGCTGGTTGTCGCTCACGCTGGCAAGGGGGTAGGTCGCAATAGTATTGAGCTGGTCAGGGATGGGGATAACCGTCACCTTCTCGGCGGCACTGGCGGTCACATCGGACGAATAGACTACCCCTGCGTCGCCCTCGCCAAGTGCCACCTTGGTCAGGACCGCCTTCACCGTCTGCTCATACGAGACGACATTGTTGAGCACACCCTCGCGGTAGGCCGGGCCAAAGGCCGGGTCGTGTGCCGCCTTGTCGAGGAAATCCAGCGCATAGCCGCCTACCGGCACTTCTCGGGCCGCCAGAACGAGCTTGATACCCGGTTGGGCCAGGTCGTGCAATCCTTCCACCACTGCCGGGCTGTCAACGCTGGCGATAGCCACCAGACGATTGTGGGCGAACACCTGCTGCGTGCCGCTGACCACCCGCCCGGCCTCAATCGCCACCGCCATCTGCTTCGTATTGGCCGAGGCAAACACATCGGCGGGTGCGCCCTGGGCAAGCTGCTGCGCAAGCTGCTGCGACCCGGCAAAGTTCAGCGTGACGGTCGTGCCGGGGTGGGCCGCTTCAAAGGCGGTCCCAAGCTCCTGGTAGGCTTCGGTGAGCGAGGCCGCGGCAAAGACCAGAAGATGGGCCGAAGCCTCGCCCGCCGGGGCTTCTGATGCTGGCGGCGATGGGGTTGGCTGCGGCTCACACGCGGCCAGCAGCAGAGCAAGAAACAGGGGGCCAACGAGTACGAGCACAAAGCTCCGCCCGTACCGGGATATCATAGAGACCATAACCAACATTTCTCCTTCTCCTTCTCCTCATTACCCTCAAACGCTTATGGTTCCCGTTCCAGCGACCGAAGCTGCGCTTCCGCTTTCTGCTGCCAGTCCGCATCTTCGTTCAGTTCGAGGAAGCGCTGAAAATCAGCGACCGCCTGGTCCACCTCGCCCATCTGCGCATACGCCTCCCCGCGGTTGTAGTAGGGGGGGGCCGTGTCGGGGGACAGCTCGATAGCCTCCGTATAATCGGCGATTGCCTGGTCGTAGTGGCCTTTGCTGGCTTGTGCCAGGCCGCGGTTGTGGTAGGCAACGGCGTAGTCCGGGTCAAGCGCAATGGCCTTGTTGAAATCGGCCAGGGCCCGGTCATACGCCTCCTGCTCATAGGAGGCCAGGCCACGGTCATGATAGACCCCCGCCCTGGTCGAGTCAAGCAAGATAACCTGGTCGTAGTCGGCAATGGCGCGGTCATAGTCCCCCTGCGCGGCATAGGCCAGGCCGCGGTTGTGGTAGGCAAAGAGGTAGTCGTCTTTGAGCGCGATAGCCTCGTCAAAATCGGCAATGGCGCGGTCATACTTCCCCTGCATCGCGTAGACCAGGCCGCGGTTGTTGTAGGCTTCGACATAGCCCGGCTTGAGCACAATGGCCTCGCTGAAATCCGCGATGGCCCGTTCATACTCCTCTTTCTGGGCATAGTCATTCCCGCGGGCAAAGTAGCCATCTGCGTCCATCGAGGTCTGCCGCTGCGCAGACGACGCTCCCCCCCCGCACGCAGCCAGCACGAGCGCCAGCGGTATCACCACCAGCGGCCCTATCAGCAAACGAATATAGCTCATGGCAGCGGTGGCGCACGAAGCACCACCTTCCTCCTTTCCTTGTCCTTGTCCTTGACTGTATCTTTGTCCTTCCTCGTCCCTCGTCCTTCGTCCCTCACCTGCTTACCTCAAACGGCAGCAGAAGCGCATGTTCGCCATCGTCTGGTGCGCCCGCCGGCTGCGGCGGAGCCTCCAGCGGCAGGCGGGTCGCATCACGCGGGTCATACAGCCCGAGCGCAAGCCAGTATTTCCCCGCGGGCAGGTCTGGCGGGAGCGGGACCGGGTGAACCCGGGTGATGAAGCGGCCCGGCTGCCAGTGGGAGGGGGGCAACTCCGGCCCGGCGGGGGCAACGTCGAGTTGACCAGAGCGCTGGCCCTGCTCGTCCAGCACATGCACAAAGAGCCGCACCCCTTCGTATCTCCCCTGGTATTCACCTGTGTCAAGCGGGGCCAGCGCAAGCCAGCGCACCGTCAGCGACATCGTACTGGTTGCCCGCAGCCGCGAGAGGTCGGTTTCATAGCCCCGAAACGCTATCGCCGGGCCGAACGTGGCGCGGGAGGGGTGGGCGATGGGTGGGGGAACATCGTAAATCCAGGCGTAGTCTACCCCGTGGATACGGACGGTGTGCAGGGGGGGAGCCTGCCCAAAAAACCGCTCCAGCGGCATCGAGGTTCCGGCCCACCGCACCCGCACATAGATGACCGCGTAGCCGGTGTCGTCGGGCAGGGTGCCGTCTTCGGCGTGGTATGCCTGCACCCCCTCGCGCAGGAGGGGTTGGAGCGTCTGGAGCATCGTGGTCGCCACGACCGTGCCCGTACTGTCCGGCTGCTGGTTGAGCCAGTCGGCAACCTGCCCCAACCCCTCGCCCCACCCGATGGCGAAGGTGCGTGCGCCTGCCTGTGCTCCGCCGAGCGTCTGGTTGAAGGCCGCAATCCCGTAGGGGTGCCACCAGAGCGCGTTGAACAGTGCGACCAGGCTCAGGAGGAGCACTCCCCCCTGCCGCACCCATTGCCCGGGGGTCCCGTCCATCTTTATCCCCCGCTGAACCAGCCGTGCAAGCTGCGCAAGCCGCTCTATGCCCCAGACCAACCCCGCCGCCGCGAGGATATCGAGCGCGGGAAAGACCAGCACCGCGTAGCGGTTGAGCTTTTTGGGAAAGAAGCTCATCGCAATGACAAACAGGATGATGAACGCCGCCAGCATTGCCAGGCTCCTGATTTCTGGACCCCGCCCCTCACCCGTTTCTCCCCGCCCCCTCGTGGCGAATGGGAGCAGCAGCAATCCGGCCAGGGTCCAGGGGGTCGTGCGCAGGGCCAGCGCCACCGGGTAGAAGAGCGGCCCCGGCTGGTGCGTCTGTCTGCCCAGGAAGAAGGTCGTCCCGATGTGGGGTTCGCCCCCCTCCACCTCCACCCCGAAGCGCAGCAACTCGTAGACCTTTGTGGGGGCCGCCCAGACCGCAGGCCAGGCCACCAGGAGCACGACCAGAAAGCCCCCCCCCCAGAGCAGCAATGACGGGATACCTGCGCCCCCACGTCTGCCCGACCAGAGCCAGATGAGGCCGACCACGGGCACCACGGCCAGCGCGGGCAGCTTGCTCAGCAAGGCCAGCGCCGCGCACCCTCCCGAGAGCACCAGCCAGGCCGCAACTCCCCGATGGTGCCAGGCATAGCACGCGGCCAGCACACTCACGCTGCTGAAGCTCATGGCCAGCGCGTCCACGTGCAGCACGCGGCTGTAGGCAACGATGAAGGGGTCGGTGGCCCACAGCAGAGCCGCGAGGGTTGCGAGCGTGGGGGATACCATGCGCCGCAGCAGCAGGTAGCCCACCACCACCGCACCCGTGTGCATCAGCGCCACCGGCACGCGCATACAGACCAGCATGGTCAGGAACGAGTCCTCGTGCAGGACCCCCAACGCAAAGAGTTGCTCCCGCAGGATGATACCCGCACTGCCGAGCCACATGGTCGTCACCCCGGGGTGGGGGCTGATGGCGGTGCGGGCCGGGTCGCCTGCCTGGATAGCCTGGAGAAAGGTATGGCTGCGATGCACCCAGAATGCCGCCTCGTCCATCGTGATGAACTCTCCCAGGTCGAGGAGGCGCAGCAGCAGCGCCACCGACCCCACCACCAGTACGGTGGCTCCCTCCCACCAGCTTCGTGGGGAGCGCAGGGGGTGCGCCGTATCGGATGTGCTCAACGTTGTGTGTCCCTCTCCCTGACCAGGTCTTTCACCAGTTTCCAGGCGTCTATTGTATCATAATCAGAGGCGCAGGCGGATGCTCTGCGGAGCCGGAACCAGAACCTTTGACATCCCCTTCTCATGGGACTATAATGGCAACGTACTGGTAAATGACGCAAATGCGCGAATTTTTTGAGGAAGCAGCGTGCAAAACCGAGATACTATTTCGTTCGCCCTTATCCTGCTCTGTACGGGACTCGCCCTGTGGATTATCTTTGCCCCGGGGGACCGCTTCCTGGGCCGTGACGTCCATACCCGCCTGGGGTTGGACCTTCAGGGGGGCATTCAGGTGCTCCTGCGGGCGGCCCGTGAAGGCGTGACCCGCGATGAGATGGAGGTCGCCGCGGGGGTCATCGAGCGCCGTGTCAATGCCCTGGGAGTGGGCGAAACCGTCGTCCAGCTTTCGGGGGAGGACCGCATTATTGTGGAGTTGCCCGGCGTGGAAGACCCGCAGCAGGCGATTGAAACGCTCAAAGGCACCGGCTCACTGGAGTTCATTGACCCGATGGGGCAGCCGCTCATGGAGGGGCAGGTAGTCCGCACCCAGAATAACCCCGACCCGATCCAGCTTCAGGCCCAGGAAGATATCACCGCCACTGAAGTGCTCACCCCCACGGCTCCGCTCGCTCCCCAGGTGAGTGATACCATCTTTGCCAGCATCACCGATGGCAGCGATCTGGATACGGACGCGGTGCAGCCAACCTTCACGGAAGAGTCCGGGTTGGGCAATCGCCCGGCGGTCTCCTTCGCCTTCCGCGGGGATTCTGCTACCCGCCTGGCCCAGTTCTCTACGCAGAATGTGGGCAACCCGATGTGCATTGTGCTTGACAATACGGTGGTGAGCTGCCCGGTCATCCAGCAGGCGCTTACCCAGGGGGAGGGCGTCATCACGACGAACAGTATTGATGACCGGGACCGTATCTATCGCCAGTTGAAGTTTGGGGCGCTGCCCGTGCCGCTCCAGGTCGAGACGAGCCGCACCGTTTCCGCGACCCTCGGTGAAGAATCCGTGCAGGATAGTATGGTCGCCGGGGTGGTCGGGCTGACGGTGGTGGCCCTCTTTATGATCCTGTACTATCGGCTGCCTGGTGTGCTGGCCGTTATCGCGCTGCTCATCTATACAGCGCTGAGTCTGGCGCTCTACCGCCTCATCCCCGTGACGCTCACGCTGGCCGGTATCGCGGGCTTTGTCCTCTCCATCGGTCTGGCCGTAGACGCGAATGTGCTCATCTTTGCGCGGCTCAAAGAAGAACTCCGGCGCAAAAAGAGTCTGCGGGTTGCCATCGAAGATGGGTTCAACGAAGCGTGGCCCGCTATCCGCGATTCCAGCGTCTCCACGCTCATCACCAGTACGATACTCTTCATGTTTGGGAACAGCTTCGGGGTCAGCATCATCAAAGGCTTTGCCCTGACGCTCGGGCTTGGCATCGTGACCAGTCTGTTCACGGCCATCGTCATTACGCGCACGCTCCTGCGCCTGACGGTCTCGTTCGGGTTTGTCCAGAATCTCTGGTTCTTCGAGATAGACCCCGCGGACCTGGACCCTCCGGATGCAGAAAAAGCCCCGGTTCACCTGTCAAAATCCGAGGTTTGATACTGATGCTGGCGAAACACGGTATTCAAGACTGAACGACAAGATAAAACTCTGGTAAGGTTGAAGGTTCAACATGGAAAAACTGGTCCGTCTGCGCTACTGGTGGTTTGTGCTGTCTCTCGTGATTATTCTTCCAGGGATTTACTTCCTGTTCTTCCATTCGCTCGTGACCACCGGGACGTTTCAATTTGGCCTGCACCCCAGTATTGATTTTAGCGGCGGCGCGCTCTGGGAGATGCATTTCCCCGAGGTTGCGCCAGAGAGCGAGACGGTGACAACCGAACGGATTCGGGATATCTTTGCCGCGCAGGGGTTCGAAGATGTGCGGGTCCAGCTTGGCAATGTCGAAATCCAGGACCAGACGCTGCTTGCGGCGCTGGTCCGGTCCGAATCGCTGAGTGCGACCGACCCGACGGCCCAGCAGGAGGCCGTGCTCCAGGCCATTGAGGAGGAGTATCAGACGACGGTCCGTCTGGAGCGGTTGGAAAGCGTGGGGCCGACGGTCAGTGCCGAATCGACCCGCAGCGCGGTGGTTGCGGTGCTCGGGGCATCGGTGGCGATTTTGCTCTACCTGACGTTCGCCTTTCGCAAAGCGCCCCACCCCGTCCGCTATGGCACCTGTGCCATCATTGCGATGCTGCACGACCTGCTGCTCATTCTCGGCGTGGCCTCTGCGTTCGGGTATTTCTTCGGGGTGGAAGTAGACGCGCTCTTTCTGACGGCAGTCCTGACCATTATCAGCTTCTCAGTTCACGATACGATTGTGGTGTTTGACCGTATTCGGGAGAACCTGATTAACCAGCGCCCCGGCGAGATATTTGACGAGGTGGTGAACCACAGTATCGTCCAGACGCTTCCGCGCTCTATCAATACCCAGTTGACGACGTTCTTTACCCTGACGGCGCTCCTGCTCTTCGGGGGGGCCACCATCCGCAACTTCATTGCGATTATGCTCATCGGGCTTATCAGCGGCACCTATTCGTCTATCTTCAATGCTGCGCAAATTCTGGTGGTCTGGGAGCACCAGGAATGGAAAACCTGGTTCGGGCGCGGCGAGAAGAACAAGAGCAACCAGACGTCAACCGCAAGCGGCTGACGTGACGCTGCATTTCCAGGTATTACGTCTTCTGTCAACAAACAGACGGTTTTTTTCAGGGGGAAGGAACGATGTGGCAGGCTATACCACAAGCAGTGGGGTTGAATCTGGCGGGTATTTTGCTCTTTCTGGTGCTGGTCGGGTGTGCGTCTGAGCCACCGTTCCCGCCAACTCAGCCCCCTCCGGCGACCGCGACCTTGCCCGTCGGTCGGCCCGATCCTGCTCCCTCTCCTCCTCCCGCCCCCACTCCCACGGTGTCCCCTGCTCCTGCTCCAGGAGACGGAGCGGTGGACGGACAACACGGGAACCGAAACGGGGACGAAACAGGGGGCAGAGCAGGGGACGAAAGCGGGGATGGAGCGGAGAAAGAAGGGGAAACAGCGATGCCGGACCTGGTCGGGTTTCAGGTAGAGGTGGCTATGGGCAAGCTCACGGAGATGCACATTGCCTACACCATTATCCCCTGGATTGGCCAGTGTGAGATATCGACCGTGGTGCGTACCGAACCTCCAGCCGGTGCTGGCCTCCCGCCGGGCTACGTGGTCACGCTGGAGGTGTGTTCTCCTGCGCCGATCCCCTCAATCGTCCCGTCGGTCGTGAGCATACCGACGATTGAACCACCCCCTCCCCCCATCCCGCTGCCCTCTTCGCCCATCCCGCTGCCCCCTCCGCCGGTGGAGCCTCCGTGTCCTCTGCGTCCCTTTCCGTGATACCCACAGGATGAAAGGTCTGTGCGACTGATGATCACGCTCACCACCGATTTCGGCACCCGCGATGGCTACGTGGGCATCATGAAGGGGGTTATCCTGCGTATCTGCCCCGAGGTGCCGCTTGTGGACCTGACCCACGAGATACCCCCTCAGCACGTCACCGAAGCTGCCCTGGTGCTGGAGGGGGCGGCTCCCTTCTTCCCGCCGGGGACGGTCCACCTGGTCGTGGTAGACCCGGGCGTAGGCACGAGCCGGCGTCCGCTGACGCTGACCACGCCGGATGCCTGCTACGTCGGCCCCGACAATGGGGTGTTCAGCCTGGTATGGCAGGCAGCCTGCACCCGCTGGTCTCCCGCTGAGGTCCGAGCCATCGAACTGAATGAGCCGTCGTTCTGGCTGCCGCAGGTCAGCGCCACCTTCCACGGGCGTGATATCTTTGCACCCGTGGCGGCGCACCTGGCGTGCGGGGTTGCGCCGGAGCGCCTGGGGTCGCCGCTCGCGGGCATCACCCTGCTGCCGTTTGAAGAGCCGCAGTGGGAGACCCCGAACCGGCTGAGGGGTCAGGTCATCTCCGTTGACCATTTTGGCAACGCGCTCACTAGCGTGACCCGCGCTCACCTGGAAACCGCCGGTCCCTCCCCGTCCGGCTCGGTTCCCCCTGGTCTGCGCGTCACGGTGGGGGTGGGGGAGACAGGGGTTCCTGCTGCGTCCCACCTTCCCCTTTCCTTGCCCCTCCGCACGACCTACGCCGATGTTGCCCCCGGGGAAGCGGTCGCATTGATAGGCAGCACCGGGCGGCTAGAAATCGCGCAGCGCAACGGGCATGCCTGCCGCACCTGGGCCATCGGGCCGGGGACGAAGGTGTGGGTCAAGCGGGAGCCGTAGGGCCGGGCTGTTTCTGAGGATGGTATACTATGGGCAGATGGCATCCCCCCGCGGATTCCTCGTTTCGGACATTTCTGCACGTTCAGTTGTGATGGGGTCTGCGGTTCCCACATTAGAGCCTGTTCCTCACGGTGCCGCACGTTTGCCCCACAAACCTGTCGCGGAGAGGGGAGTGCCTGCATCAGTATCCTGGTATCTATAGAGAACACGATGAGAGACGAAAGGAGGACGGTGGCCATTCTCCGCACTCGCCGCTGGAGCGGGTGATTTCCTGCGCCACCATGTTATGAATACACCAGACACCCACGAACCCGCTCCTCTGACTCCCTGGGACCGGGTGCAGATTGCCCGCAATATCCAGCGCCCGCGAACCCTGGACTACGTCCTGGGGTTGTGCGAGGATTTTGTGGAGATGCACGGAGACCGGCGCTTCGGGGATGACCAGGCAATCATTGGCGGCCTGGCCTCATTCAGAGGACAGACGGTCGTGGTGATCGGGCACCAGAAGGGCCACGACACCCGCGAAAATGTGCGCCGCAACTTCGGAATGCCGCACCCGGAGGGGTATCGCAAGGCGCTGCGGTTGTTTCACCATGCCGAAAAGTTTGGCTTCCCGGTGCTGTGCTTTATTGACACGCCCGGAGCCAACCCCAACAAGGACTCGGAGGAGCGTGGCCAGGCCAACGCCATTGCCGAAAACATCCTGACCATGGGGGGGCTTCAGACGCCCATGGTTGCCTGCGTCATCGGCGAGGGGGGCAGCGGGGGGGCGCTGGCCATCGGTGTGGCAGACTGCCTCCTGATGCTCGAAAACTCCATCTATTCGGTGGCTTCGCCCGAAGCCTGTGCTTCCATCCTCTGGCGCGACTCGTCCCGGGCACCGGAGGCGGCCCAGGCGATGCGCATCACGGCCCACGACTTGCGGGACCTGGGGATTGTAGACCAGGTGATTCCCGAGCCAGAAGGGGGAGCGCACACCGACAGTGCCACGATGATTGCCGAGGTGGGCCAGTGGATGCACCACCACCTGGTCCGACTCCACGACCTCGACCGGGCGACCCTCCTGGAGCGGCGCTATGCCAAGTACCGGGTCATCGGGTGCTATCAGGAAGCGGAACAGAGGCCGACCTGTGCGGCGGAGGTCGAGGCTGCGCACGGTGCGGAAATGGTCCGGTCGTATCCCTAACAAAACACCAACACCGGGTTAACATCTTTCTGACACTGGTTTGCTACCATTTATCCTGAGAAACTTTGTTTGCCTGGTTGTCCTGACCGGTCAACGGGCATCGAAAAGATTCCAGAAGGAGGGCGACCCATGTCATTTGACACGAACCGATTTACCGAGAAATCACAAGAAGCGCTCATTGCGGCTCATAACACCGCAGAGCGCAATGGAAATAGCCAGATAGAGCCGGAACACCTGCTGCTTTCGCTGCTCGAACAGGGTGAGGGGGTGGTGCCGCAGGTGTTGAACAAGATGAATCTCCCCGTGGGGTCCCTGGCCAAACAGGTCAGTGCCGAAATCAACCGGATGCCGCGGGTGAGCGGAAACGTGCAGCTCGATATCTCGCCGCGGCTGCGTACGGTGCTGGTGCGGGCGCACGACGAACTGGCCCAGTTTGGCGACGCATACGTCAGCACCGAGCACGTGCTGCTTGCCCTGCTCGACCATGCCGGGGGGGGAGCGCAGCGGGTGCTGCGGCAGGCCGGCCTGACCCGTGATGGTCTGCTCCAGGCGCTCCGCGAGGTGCGCGGCACGCAGCGTGTGACCAGCCCCCACCCCGAGGGAACCTATGCCGCGCTGGAGCAGTATGGGCGCGACCTGACGGAGTTTGCCCGCCGGGGCAAGCTCGACCCGGTCATCGGGCGGGATGAGGAAATCCGCCGGGTGGTGCAAATCCTCTCCCGGCGCACCAAGAACAACCCCGTCCTGATTGGGGAACCGGGCGTCGGGAAGACTGCCATTGTCGAGGGGTTGGCGCAGCGCATTGTGCGCGGCGACGTACCGGAGTCGCTGAAGAACAAGCGCATTCACGCCCTGGATATGGCTTCGCTGCTGGCGGGGGCCAAATATCGCGGCGAATTTGAAGAACGTTTGAAAGCCGTATTGAAAGAAATCGAAGAGCGCGATGACATTATCCTCTTTGTGGACGAGCTGCATACGGTCGTGGGGGCCGGGGCCGCCGAGGGAGCCATGGACGCAGGCAATATGTTCAAGCCCATGCTGGCTCGGGGGGAGCTGCACATGGTCGGGGCAACCACGCTCGATGAGTATCGCAAGCACATTGAGAAGGATGCGGCTCTGGAACGGCGCTTTCAACCGGTGCTGGTCAACCAGCCCGGCGTGGATGATACGATCAGCATTCTGCGGGGGCTGAAGGAGCGCTACGAGACCCACCACGGCGTTCGGATTACCGATGGGGCGATTGTGGGGGCGGCGATGCTGTCCGACCGCTACATCTCCGACCGCTTCTTGCCCGATAAGGCGATTGACCTGGTGGACGAGGCGGCGGCGCGGCTCCGGATGGAGATTACCAGCGACCCCCAGGAGCTTGACGACCTCAAGCGGCGGATGATGCAGCTTGAGATTGAACGCGAAGCGCTGAAGATGGAGAAAGACCCGGCCAGCCAGGAGCGGCTCCAGAAGCTGGAGAAGGAACTGAGCGACCTGCGCGAGCGGCGGATGGCGGTTGAAGCTCAGTTGCAGCGCGAGCGCGAGGTTATCCAGCGCATCCAGCACTTCAAAGAGCAGATAGACCAGACACGCGTGGAGATTGAGCACGCGCAGCGCCAGTATGACTACAACCGGGCGGCGGAGCTTCAATATGGCAGGCTCACCGGGCTGGAGAAGCAGCTTGCCGAAACTGAGGCGCAGCTTCAGGCCAGCGGCACCACGATGCTCAAACAGGAGGTTGACCGTCAGGACGTGGCCGAAATCGTGTCGCGCTGGACCGGGGTACCCGTGAGCAAGCTGATGGAGGGCGAGGTCGAGAAGCTGGTCCGTATGGAGGAGCGGCTCCACCGGCGCGTGGTCGGGCAGGACAACGCGGTCTATGCGGTTGCCAACGCGGTGCGGCGGTCCCGCGCCGGGCTGCAAGACCCCAACCGTCCGCCGGGGTCGTTCCTCTTCCTCGGTCCGACCGGGGTTGGCAAGACCGAACTGGCGCGGGCGTTGGCCGAGTTCCTGTTCGATGATGAATCCGCGATGATTCGCCTGGACATGTCCGAATATATGGAAAAGCATGCGGTGGCGCGGCTCATTGGCGCACCGCCCGGCTATGTGGGCTACGAGGAAGGTGGGCAGTTGACCGAAGCGGTGCGGCGGCGACCCTACTGCGTGGTGCTGTTTGACGAGATTGAGAAGGCTCACCCGGATGTCTTCAATGCGCTGCTGCAAGTGCTGGAAGACGGGCGGTTGACGGATGGCAAAGGGCGGGTGGTCAGTTTCAAAAATGCGGTCATCATTATGACCAGCAACATTGCCAGCCCGATCATCCAGGAGATGAACCAGCGCGGTGAGAGCCAGGAGACCATCCGGGCGCGGGTGATGGAGGAAGTGCGGCTCTCGTTCCGTCCAGAGTTTCTCAACCGGGTGGACGAGGTCATCATCTTTCACCCCCTGAGCCGCGAGCAAATCGGGCAGGTCGTGGCTATCCAACTGGGGCGGTTGTCGAACCTGCTGACCGACCGTCGGATCGGGTTGGAGTTCACGCCGGCGGCGCGGGAACAACTGGCCAATGAGGGGTACGACCCGGTCTATGGGGCCCGGCCCATCAAGCGGGTGGTCCAGCAGCGCGTGCAAAACCCGCTGGCGCTCAAGCTGCTTGAAGGTGAATTCAAGGAGGGGGAGACGGTGGTTGTGGATGTTGGGGCGGACGGAGGGTTTGTCTTTCGGAAGGCGGAGAATTGAACCCTATCTCAGAATACGATGACCGTATGAACGCGAATCCGTTTACGTTTACCATCACTGCCCGCGACCCGCAGAGCCGCGCCCGTGCGGGGGTGCTCCAGACCCCCCACGGCGTGGTTCATACGCCCGTGTTCATGCCCGTCGGGACGAGCGCGACGGTCAAGTCCCTCACCCCCGACGAAGTGAAGGCCCACGGTGCGGAGATTATCCTTGGTAATACCTACCACCTCTTCTTGCAGCCGGGCCACGAGCGGATCGCCCGGCTTGGCGGGTTGCACCGCTTCATGGCGTGGGACGGCCCTATCCTCACCGACAGCGGGGGGTTTCAGGTCTTTTCCTTCATCTACGGGGGGATTGCCGACGAGATCAAAGGCCGCCGCCCCCCCCAGTCGAGCAACCTGCCCGGCCAGGAGAAGGTGCGGGTCACGGAGGAGGCCGTCACCTTCCGCTCCTACCTGGACGGCTCGCGCCATGTCTTCACCCCCGAACGCAGCATCGAGGTGCAGCACGCGCTTGGAGCAGATATCATCCTCTGCTTTGACGAACTGCCCCCCTTCCGGGCAGGCTACGACTATACGGCGCAGAGCACCGCCCGAAACCACCGCTGGGCCCGGCGCTGTCTGGACGCCCACGAACGGTTGAACGCGGAGGCTCCCCCCGGTCGGCTCCCGCAGGCGTTGTTTGGCATTGTGCATGGGGGGGTCTACGCCGACCTGCGCCGCGAGAGCGCCGAACACCTCGGTTCGCTGCCCTTCGATGGGCTGTGTGTCGGCGGCTCCCTCGGTCAGACCAAAGAGCAGATGTGGGACGTGGCCGATATGACCGTCCCCCACCTGCCCGAACGGTTCCCGCGCCACCTGCTCGGCATCGGTGATATTGACGACCTGCTGGAGAACGTGGCCCGCGGCATCGATATGTTCGACTGCGTCAGTCCGACCCGCCTGGGACGCCACGGAACGGCGCTGGTGCGCAACCGGGACAACCGCTGGCGGCTGAATGTGAGCAACGCCTCCCTGCGCGAGGATGACCGCCCCCTTCAGGAAGGCTGTGCTTGCGCTACCTGCCGCACCTTCTCCCGCGCCTATATCCACCACCTCGTCCGCTCAAAAGAGCTACTCGGCATCCGTCTGGTCAGCCTCCACAACGTCGCCTTTTTGCTCAACCTGATGCACGAGGTGCGCACCAGTATCGTGGAGGGACGCTTTGCAGAGGTCTATTGCGCGTGGCTCGGGCGCGAGTTGGGAACAAAGAACGCTCCTCCTCCTCCTCCTCCTGCCTCTCCTACTCCTCCCCGATGCTGACCCCGATAATGTTCAAGCCCGCATCCACATAGATAATCTCACCGGTGATACCGCCGGCCTGGTCGCTGCACAGCCAGGCCGCACTATTGCCCACATCCTCAATGGTCACATTGCGCCGCAGGGGGGCTGTCTCGGCTGCGTGGCGGTACATCGAGCGGAAGCCCGCGATGCCGCCAGCGGCCAGGGTGCGGATAGGCCCGGCGCTGATAGCGTTGACCCGTACCCCGCGAGGTCCCAGGTCGGTGGCCAGGTAGCGCATACTGGCTTCCAGCGCTGCTTTCGCTACCCCCATCACGTTGTAGTTCGGGACCGCCTGCTGTGAGCCGTGGTAGGTCATGGTGAGGACCGACGCACCGGGTTGCAGCAGGTCGCCCGCGGCTTTGACCAGGGCGGTCAGCGAATAGGCGCTGATCTCCATCGCCAGCAGAAAGCCCGCACGGGTAGTGTTCAGGTATTCCCCCTTGAGTTCGTCGCGGTTGGCAAACGCTATCGCATGGACCAGGATATCGATGCGACCATACACCTCGCGGATGCGGGTCATCAGAGCCTCAATCTGCTCATCGCTGCCGACATCGCACGGCTCAACAAAGGCGGCATTCACGCTTTCCGCCAGCGGTCGGACCCGTCGTTCGAGGGCTTCCCCCACGTAGGTGAATCCCAGTTCGGCCCCCTCACGGTGCATCGCCTGGGCAATCCCCCAGGCAATCGAATGGTCATTGGCAATTCCCAGGATGACCCCTTTTTTGCCGTCCAGCAGTCCCATACAAAACTCCTCTTGATGAAACGGAATACATCTTCTATACTCATAGGCATACGCCGGGAGGTATCTTACCACAGGATTGACACCCCGTTCGCAGAGACGGTATAATACTCCGGTCCTGTCTGAAAGCAAAGCAAAGGATGATGTTGCTGGTTAGCGATGATCTTGAAAGGAGAATGGCGATTATGTACGGGACTGAAGAAACCCTGCGCCCTGTGGGACTGCCGCGCCTGAACGAACTGGCCCCCGAATTTGAGTCCATCACCACCCACGGGGTCAAGAAGCTGGCAGATTATCGGGGCAGGTGGCTGGTTCTGTTCTCCCACCCCGCCGACTTTACGCCCGTTTGCACCACCGAGTTTATGGCCTTCGCTCGACATTACGACGATTTTCAAACCTTGAACTGTGACCTTCTGGGGCTGTCCATTGACAGCATCTATTCGCATCTGTCGTGGGCCCGCAACATTCGGGAGAAGTTTGGGGTCACGATTCCCTTCCCCATTATTGAAGACCTCTCGATGAAGGTCGCCAGCACCTATGGGATGATCCACCCCGGCGCAAGCGACACATCCGCCGTTCGTGCGACGTTCATCATCGATGACAAGGGCATTCTGCGGGCGATGCTCTACTACCCCCTGACCAATGGGCGCTCTGTTCCGGAGATTCTCCGCACGGTCAAGGCGCTCCAGACGAGCGATGCCCATGGGGTCGCCACCCCCGAAAACTGGCAACCCGGTGAGAAGGTGATTGTCCCGCCGCCGAGGACCGCCACCGCCGCCGATGCCCGCTTGAACGAAGGGTATGAGTGTGTAGACTGGTACTTCTGCAAGAAAGACTTGTGAGGTGGCGCTATGATGTGGCGAAATAATGACATTGACCTGTCGCATCTGAGTCCCCGCGACCGGGGATATGTGGAAAGCCCGAGCTTCGAAACCCATATGATCGCCGGGTTTGTGTTTGCCATCGGGTTCACGGTTGCCTTTATGGTACCGGTGATGATCGGGATGGCCTACCTTTTCTGGCCCGGTATTCTCGTCGCAACGGCGATTTCTCTCTACGTGATGCGGGTGTTGCAGAAGCGTGAGTTTTTTGCCAAGCTGCGCGAGGTTGAAGAAAACCCCATCCCCGAGCCGGAAGAGTCAACGACCCAACCCTGAAGGGTTGGGCTTGCGGGAAGCCCCGTAAGTCGACGTTGACCAGTTCGCCCGCAAGGGCAGCCGATAGGGAGGTCACGAGACCCTGGGGTGC
>DAOTUF010000652.1:0-4254 GCA_034437495.1 Chloroflexaceae bacterium
GTTGCGATAGGTATATTTTACCGCATTTGAAAAGAGGTTGAAGAGCACCTGGGTGATACGCCGGGCGTCGGCCTCTACCAGGGGGAGGTCTTCGGACAGGTCCAGCACGACCGCCATGTTCTTGGCTTCCGCCTCCAGACGCAGCGATTGGACCGCATCGTCGATGACATCGCGGATGTCAAACTTCGTGATGTTGAGGTTGATTTTCCCGGCCTCAATGCGGGACATATCCAGGATGTCGTTAATGAGGTCCATGAGCCGGTTGGCGTTGGTCTTCACGACATTCAGGAAGGAGACCTGGGATTCGTTCAGTCCGCCCATAGACCCGAGCAGGAGCAGGTCTATGTAGCCCTTGATGGACGTGAGCGGGGTGCGTAGTTCGTGCGAGACCTTCGAGACAAACTCGCGCTTGGCCTGGTCTGCCTGGATTTCGCGGGTGACATCGCGGAGCACGGCCACATTCCCGTAGCTGCGCCCATCCTGCCCTACCACGGGGGCGAGGTTCAGGGCGACCATCTGGGGGGGGTGGGGAAGCTCAATGGACATGCGGTGAATATTTTCGTGCTCCCGAACGTGGTGCAGGCCCTCATTCAGGCTGTCGTAGAGCACGGTGGCTCGCCGGTGCTGCTCTTCGGTCTCGCCATAGAGGGGCAGCTCGGGCAGGGAGCGGGTCAGGATTTCGCTGGCGGGGATGTTGAGCACGTGTTCTGCGGCCCAGTTCACCAGCTCAATCCGCTGGTCTTCGTCCAGCACAATGACGCCTTCGGTCAGGCTTTGCAGGATGGCCCGGCTGCGGCTGGTCTCTTCTTTTTGCTGCTCAAACAGATCGGACAGGCGGGTGGCCATCTCATTGATGTAGGTATACAACTGGGCATTGTTGAGGGCGATGGCCACCTCGTTGGCGATGGTCGCCAGCAGGCGGATTTGCGAATCGGTGAAGTGGTTGACGTGGGGGCTGGTCAGGATTAGCACCCCGAGGGGCACGGCTTCGTTGGTCATCAGCGGGGCTGCCACCGCCGAACGAACATCTTCGGCGCGGCCCGCTTCCATGACCCACCGGTAATCATTGTGCACATCGGCAATGTAGACCGTTTCTTTGTTCTGCATCACCCATCCGACCAGCCCTTCCCCCTTCTCGAAGGCGATGGGGAGTTCGACCTCTTCAACGATACCCTGGTCTTGCAGCACGGCGCGGCACACCAGGACGCCCGATTGCAATTCGCGGAGCATGATGGAGCCGCGAGAGACATTCAGGTTCGTCGAGGCGATTTCGAGCGCCCGACTGATAATCTGCTCCAGGTCCAGGGTCGAGGTCAGTTCCAGCGTAATCGCATGCACCGTTTCCAGGTAATCCTTCTCCTGGCGAAGCTGCGCGTTTGTCTGCTGGATTTCCATGGTGCGTTCGCTGACGCTCTGCTCCAGGCTCGTGGCGATGTTGCTGATTTGCTCGAAGAGGCGGGCATTTTCGAGGGCAATCGCGGCCCACGACGCAATCGTCGAAAGCAGCCGCACTTCTGAGGGACTGTAGGCGTTCACCTGGTCATAATTCTGGATGCCAATCACCCCGACCACCTTGTCCGCGGCAATCATCGGCACGCCAAGCCACGAGCGAGGGCGAGCAAAGTTCGAGGGGATAATCCCCAGTTCCTCCCGCAGTTCTACCATCCACTCCCCCACCTCCAGGTCGGCTTCCCCCAGGACAAGCGGCTCGTGGCGGTAGATGACCCGCCGGGTCAGGTAGACGGTCAGCACATACAGCCCCCGATTGACCGGGGTCTGGACCTGCCCCACCCGGCCACTCTGGGAGGCCCGGGCCTGGTCCATCGGGCAGCTAACGCCGTGGTCGTAGAACAGCGGAAAGGTAATCTCTCGGCTCGTTTCGTCAAACAGCGCCATATAGAAATTGGTGGTGTCTATGAGGCGACTGGTCTGGCGGTAGATAAGGGTGGGCAGTTCATCGAAGCTGACCGTCGAACTGAGGGCCTGCCCGATTTCGTTGAAGGTCTCTAGCTCTCGAATCCGCCTCTCGCGCTCGATAAACAGCCGCACGTTTGAGATGGTGACGGCAATCTGGCTGGCCACGGTTATCAAGAAGCGCAAGTCATCTTCATCGAAGGCATAGGGTTGGTAGCTCTTGATGCTGATAACCCCGAGCACCGTATCGCCGGAGATGATGGGCGTGACCAGGAGCGATTGGACGGGCGCAGATTTCGGGTGGCGGATGCGGGACTGTGCCGACCGCAAATCGAACACGGAGAGGCCAAAATCCTGGATACCCATTTTGTCCCGCTGCTCGGTCGTGTGGATGAGCAGCGGTTGCCGATTGCGAATGACCCACCCGCTGGCATTGTCGGTAATGGGCGACGGGTCCACATACATCCGCCGGCCTTTGTCGTAGCAGACCGGGTAGGACAGCATTCGGGTCTGTTCGTCGTAGATCCCTATCAGGGAGGTGCTCATATCGATGGCCTGCCCCAGTTCGTGGTACAACCGCTCCAGCACGACTTGCAAATCGAGCGTTGACGAGATGGCGCTGCCGATATCCTTGAGCACGGTGATTTCACGGAGCCGCCGTTCGCGGTCGTTGAACAGGCGAGCGTTGGAGATGGCAATCGCAACCTGACTGGCGACCGTCACGAGGAAGCGCTGGTCATCCTCGTTGTAGGCGTGGGCCACGGGACTCTGAACGTTGATGATGCCAAGCACGGTATCCCCGTGCATAATGGGCACGGCGAGCCAGGAGGCCGGTTGGATGGAAAGCGGGCAGGTGAAGCGAGGCGCGACGGCCTGGGTGGGGGGGTGGTGCTGCAAAATCCCCTTGCCAGACACCCAGAAATCAGCGATTTCATCGGGGGTTTTCAGCAGCAAGGGGCGGAACCCCAGGAGCACCGCGTCAATCAGCCCGCTCCCGTCAATCGGGATGGTCCGGTCGCTGAGATGCACCGTATCGTTGTCGCGGACCACGCGCTGGGACAGCCTGGGCGACTCGCCGGTTTTGCCGATGTCGTAGAGGCCGATGAACGAATAGGTGGTGTCGAGCACTTCGCTGATGCCGCGGTGCAGGACGAGCAGCAGTTCGTCCAGGTCGAGGGTGGCGTTCACGGCCAGGCTGATGGTGTTGATACTGGTCAGTTCGGTGATGCGCCGTTCGCGGTCTTGAAAGAGGCGGGCATTTTCCAGGGCAATGGCGGCCTGCCCCGCCAACCCGATGAGCAGCATCATCTCATCGGTCGTGAAGTCGCGCTGTTCGGTGGTCATCACACTGAGCACGCCAATGATATTTTCGCGGTAGAAGACGGGCACCCCCATAAAGGAAAGCAGGTGATTGCGGCGGTTGAAATCGGGGTAGAGCGAGCAGCCATCCTCTTCCACATTGCGGACAATCAGGGGAGCGCCGGTGGCGGCCACCGTGCCAGTCAACCCTTCCCCCACGGGGACGCACATTTCGCGGGCCATCTCCAGGGGGGTTCCATCCATTGCAGCGGGAACAAGCACCTGCTCCTCGGTGATGGTCCACAGGGCCACCGTTGAGACCCCGAGCTGGCGGCTTACCAGGTCCATCAGGTTGTTGAGCACTTCACCGGGCCGCAGGAGCGACCCCAGAAGCCGGGCCGCTTCGAGGAGCGTCGAAAGCTCCCCCACCTTTACCTGGAGCGCCTGGGCATTGAAGCGAGCCTGGGTCGAGAGGAGCATCGTATCTACGACCTGCGCCGTCTGCGAAGCAATGATGCAGCCCAGGTCCATCTGGTGGGGAGGGAGGGGGTGCAGCAGAGGGGACCGAAAAGCGACCTCGATGCAGCCAGCGACCTGACCTCTGACCACCAGCGGGAAGAAGAGAACCGAACTGATGGCAGCATGTTCGAAGTCTTCGTGGAAGCGGGCGAGCACCTCTTCTTCCCGGGCGCGAAGGGCGGTGAATGGCTGACGGTGCGTGTCCAGCCACGCCACCAGCGGGTTGTCATTCAGGGGGAGGGGGAAGGACCATCGCGGGTGGGGCGTCGGGTTGTGCCAGTATTCCGTCACGGCGGGGTCTTGCCCACCGGTGCGATGATAGATGACCAGGCGGGTCTGGTCGGCTCCGGTCCCCTCGGCCATGGCTTCCAGGATGACCTGGTAGATGCGGGGAGCGTCCTGGGGAGAGGCAGCAGCCCCCGCGATACGCTGGAGGAGCCTGAGTGCCTGGTCCATCTCCCCATCTGGAGGTTGCCGGGATGGGCCGGGGAGGGGGAGGGGGAGGGACACCGCAAGACCCGC